>DATAOM010000375.1:0-16035 GCA_036265775.1 Ktedonobacterales bacterium
TGAGCAGCCGCAGATGCTTGATCGCCTGGCCGTTGAGCTTGCCGTTTACATCGAGGTGGAAGCTCGACTGGTCCTTGGGTAAGGCGATCACCGCCGACGAGCCCAGGAGTTGCCCATCCAACTGCATGCCGAGGAGAAACGTCGAATCAGACCAGCCGATCTGTGAGACCTGGCCGGTGGTGGTGAGCGTTGTGGACTGTGTGGACCAGGTCTTGCCGCCATCGAACGAACGCTGGAAGCTGTATTCCCCCGGCTTGGGCGCGTACGCCGATAGCACGACGACATCCTGCGCGTCAAGCGGATCTGTCGAGATGAAGTCGCCGACGGGGCCAGTGAAGGCACCCGCCTGGCTCCAGCTCGCGCCGCGATCTGTTGTGGTGTAGATGGTCTGGGATTGTTTATTTACGAACGCCACCGCGTATCCCCGAGAGCTATCGGCTGCGGAGAACGCCAGGCGCATGACCTTGGTGGGCAAGCCTTTCGCCACCGTCCACTTTTCGCTCGTAGGCGAATTATCGGTCTTGTCCCCCTGCGGTTTCGTCGGCTCTGCTCCGATTCCGGCGAGGGAAGCGTTACCAGTCGATTGCGCAAGAAAAAAGATGATGAGAAACGCCGCGACGACTATCAGTACGGGACCAAAAAGGAAAATACCCGAGTAGGACGGAGCACCCGTTGCTTTTCGCCTGACGTTCGCCCTTGAACGACGCATCACGCACCTCTTGCTTTCTCCCCCAGACCTATTGCTGCACGACGTTGCAGAACGAGCGGAGCGCCAGCAAACCTCTCCCGCTTCCCGCTGGTTATGTCGAGTTGGAGGGGCGAGCGCATACACTCGTTGTGAGCAGTTTACCGGCTAATCTCTCGTAGTCAAGTATTCAGGAGCGAAATGGAAGACAACGCAAATGGCGTCTATGGTCAGGAAGCTGAAGAAGCCCCATCCAGCGCTATTGGCTGAATGGGGCTATCGCGAGGTGTATCGTAGCTCAGTCGCGGGCGAGGTGGATCAGCGCATCCTCAATGTCCTTCGCGGTCGGATAGAAGGCAGTTTCCTCGGGGCCATTGTAGGGCGCGGCGGGCGCAGCGATGGCGCGAATCAGCACTGGCGCTGCGTCGAGGTCGAAGAAGCAGCGCTCGGTGATCCACGAGTGGATGTGCCGACCGAAGCTCGTCAGGTCCGCCTCCTCCGTCACGACGACCGCGCGATTCGTCTGGCGCACTGAGGCCAGGATCGCTTCCTCGTCGAAGGGCGCGAGCGTGCGCAGGTCGATGATATCCACCGCGCCGCCTTGCTCCTGGGCGAAACGCGCCGCCGCGATCGCGGCCTCAAGGACCATCATGCCCCAG
Source organism: Ktedonobacterales bacterium (assembly GCA_036265775.1). Classification (GTDB taxonomy): domain Bacteria; phylum Chloroflexota; class Ktedonobacteria; order Ktedonobacterales; family JADMIN01; genus DASWAC01. The sequence continues at coordinate 1,345 of DATAOM010000375.1, forward strand.
CTCACCACCGTCGCGATGGGCTTGCCTGAGCCGATGCGAACCGTGCGCGCCTTGCCGATCGGCTCGGTGTAATAGCCCTCCGGCACGTTCCATAGCGCGGCAAGCTCCTCGATGGGCGCGCCGCCCTTCTGAACGGTGGGCGCGTCGGCGCGGTACAGGCGGCCACGCTCCAGGAAGACCACCGGCGACTGCGAGCGCGACGCCTCGATCAGCAGGCCCTTCGCGTCGTAGGGGTTCGACGGGCAGATGGTGATCAGGCCGGGGACGTTGGTGAACCACTGCTCGCCCGCGTTCGAGTGGCCGAAGGCGCCGCCGCCGGAGCCACTATCGGAGATCGGGCCACCACCGCCGGAGCCAGCCTTCATACGCAGCAGCATCGGGCAGTTCCAGTCGCCAAAGGACTGGTAGTAGATGCGCGCCGCCAGGCGGATCGTCTGCGTCGCCGACTGGTGGTAGTCCACGAACTGGATCTCGCCGCAGCGCGCCTTGTCATCCGCCATGCCGCAGCCGGCGGCGACGCCGGCGATGAGCTGCTCGTTGAGCGCGCTGGAGATCGCCGTACCGGGATATTCTTTGACGAGCCGCGCCGTCGCGTTGAAGACACCGCCCGTCGCGCTGCCGACATCCTGCCCATAGACGAAGAAGCCGGGGTCGCACTTGACGATCTCGACCAGTCCATCGTTGATCGCCTCGACCATCAGCGTCTTCTTGGCGGCGCCGGAAACTGGCTGCGGCTGATAAGAGGGAATCTGAATGACGCGCTCGAGGACGCGACTGGCGGAAACCTCCGGCTCGGCGAGGACCTCTTCCTCAGCGGCATCGATGCGCGCCTTGATCTCGTCGCGCATGCGCTCGACTTCATCCTCACTCGCCAGCCCGCGCTCAAGCAACATCTCCCGCAGGCGTTTGACGGGGTCCTTGGTGCGCGCGGTCTCCTCGATCTCTTCGCGCGTGCGATAGCGGCGGATGTCGGTGCTGCTGGAGTGGGGATCGAGCAGGCCACCGTGCAGGTGCATGAATGCGGGGCCTTCGCCTGCGCGCAGCCGCTCGGTAAGCGACTTCGCCGTCTCGTAGACTTCCAGCGGATCAACCGCGTTGACATCCACCGCGATGGCGTCCATCGCGCGGACCTGCGCCGTGAGGTCGCCAGCCCATTGCGCCTGCTGCTCGGTCATGATGGCCCAGTGGTTGTTCCAGACGCTGATGAGGACGGGCAGCTTATGCACCGTCGCCTGGCGTAGCAGTACGTTGAAGTCGTTGGTCGCCGCGCCACCATCGCCGGTAGAGAACATGACGACGCGTCGTGTGCCGTCGCGCTTGAACGCCCAACCGACTCCACCGGCGAAGGGCGCCAGGCCGGAGACCTCGCTGAAGGTCGGCATGATGTGATACTCACGGCTGCTGTAGTGCGAGGGCATGTTGCGACCGGAGCACATGGGGTCGGTGACGCGTGAGTAGGCCGCACGGAGGACCCCATGCACGTCGTCGGTGCGCTGGAGCCAGCCAGCCAGGTCGCGGTAGTAGAAGGAGAGCCAGTCCTCGCCGTCGAGCGCGGCGACGATGGCGGCCATCGACTCATGTCCCGCGCAGCCAATGTAGAACGGGAACTTGCCCTGCGTCTTGCGCGCCTTAAGTGTATCGTTCATCACACGCGCGGTCAGCATCGTGCGATAGAGCGCGACCGGATCGAGGGCCTGCTGGGTTCCCGCGCCGACGCCCGGCGCCGTGACATTCGTCGTCATCGTCGAGACCTCTCCCTTGAGTGTCCTTGTGAATCTGTGATGGGGCCAGCTTTCGAGAGCATCATGATGTACCGCATCCCCGCCATTATAGTGACTGCCCCGCCGCGAACGCAAACAGCTATCGCGGGCGAGATACGCGAGCGCCCATCCTTATGACGGCTCACCTAGGCGGAAAAGATCATAGACAGACAGAATCATGGCCTGTGGGCAATTCCGGGTTTCCTGCGCGTAAATTCAGGACACAGGTAGGTCTCCTGAACCTCTGGCGCTTTTTCGGTATAGATCAAGCGGAAGAGATCGCCTTTGCTACGGAAAGAATGACGAAGGCTGGAGTCTTTGAAGCAGTAGAGGCCACCGAACAATGGACTACCGAGCGGGCCATAGTTGGCGCAGGCGCAGTAGTGGCAGCAGCGAAGATACATTCCTTCGGGCAGCGTCGCTTCAATCTCAAGTAACTCATCGTCAAACCATCCATGCTGGCCGCAGGAGTGGAAAACCTTATCAGCAACCGTCAGAGTCAGTAGCAAGTCAATCCGATCAATGCCTCCTCTCTTATCCGGTCTTGGATCGCCAAGTTCTAAATGCACGTGCAGTAATCCGTCCAGCACTTCGTCGCCAAAGGCAACTGGCACTGGTTTATCGCATCCAATCATGCACGAGCATAATGAGCCGCAATACAAGGAAAATGGCGCGAGGGCCGAATCATCGTGCCTAGTTGATGGCTCGAAATCTTCAAACCCTTCTCCAGTGAACTCGACGCCACGTACGATCATCCGTAGCGTCTTGCCGTTGTTCTCGATTTCCGTCGTCTCTTCACTGTGCGCGTCGCGGTAGAGGGCAGGATAGCGCGCGATCATTCGATGTCCTCCTGATCATCGCGTGTCGCTGTGATGATCTGCGCGCCAGTGACGACTAATAGGTCACTCACCCGCAGGCGCAGGTTCACGCCGCGCTGTCCGCCGTTGATGTAGAGTTCGTCCAACTGCGCCGCCGGGGCGTCCACGTAGACCTCGAAACGCTTGTCGAGCAGCGCCAGCGGCGAGATGCCGCCCACTTTCAAACCCGTCAGCCGCTCGGCGTCTCGCTGGAGCGCCATGTGCGCCGACTTCGCTCCGACCGCCTTCGCCACCAGTCGCAGGTCCAGCTCGCGGTCGCCGGGCGTCACGACGAGCAGATGGCGGCGCTCGTCGGCGATCACGACCAGCGTCTTGAAGATCAGCCACAGTGGAACACCAAGCAACTCCGCGACCTCCGCCGCCGAGTGGATGGTGTCGGGATAGGTGAAGGTCGAGTAGGGCACGTGTCGCGCGTCCAGCGCGCGCATTGCGTTGGTCTTTGGCGTTCGATCCGACTTCGCCATCGCCAGTTCCCTTGTTACTGGTGATATTATCCATAAGCGCGTCTTTTTACCTGGCATAATATCCAATTTATGGATATAGGGTAAAGGGGCCAGAGGTGCGCCATCAGCCCATTCGTGCGCGTAATGTGTAGCGAGTTGCGCCTCCGCACGAGCAATGCTAGAATAGTGCGGATAGCGTACAGCACGAGACGTCAGATGGGGGGCGATCCCCGCCACCCGCACACGCTCCGAACGGAAATGAGGTCAGCCACGTGGCCGCGCTCACCCCTTACCGCATCTATTTCGAGATCGCGCTGATGATTGTCGCGACCGCGCTCGTCATCTCGATCCTCCTGCAGGCGCGCGGCGCGGGGCTAGGCAGCGTGTTCGGCGGCACCGGGACCGTCTTCAAGACGCGTCGCGGTATCGACCGGCTCCTCTTCCGGCTGACGATCCTCTTCATGGCGCTCTTCAGCATCCTCTGCATTGTCACCTCCGCGATCCCTGCCTGACCGCAAGCGCTGGAATCACGCGAGGCAGACGCCGTACCGCTGGTTTGTACGGAACTGTAGGCGACGCACACGCGACGTACGCATACGGAATCCATTCGCAATCCACGGTGTGGCGACGACGCCATCGCTGATGTGTTCAGGCAAGCCGAGCAGCGCAGCCCGACTTCCGTGGAGGGGTCGGGCTTTTTCGCGCCGTCGATCTGCTCTATCCAGATGGGCGAGCGTGAGGCCAGTTTGCAGCCGCCCACGTTTATAGCAGCGGGCAACACAAGAAGTCATCACGGCATCATTTGGCAGGAGAACATGGGGAAGACAACGGCAGGGCGTCGCCCATCTCGGGGCGAGAAGGAGACAACTGACATGGCCATACGAGAGGTCGCCCTTGGTGGGCTGACGCGCGAGCAACTGCTCGAGATGCACTACCAGATGGCGCTGATCCGCCGCTTCGAGGACAAGGCCGCCGAGGAATACTCGCTTGGCAGGATCGGCGGCTTCCTGCACCTCTATATCGGACAAGAGGCCAGCGGCATGGGCATCATCTCCACGCTGCGCCCGGAGGACTATGTCGTCAGTAGCTACCGCGAGCATGGCCACGCCATCCTGAAAGGTATGGAGCCGCGCGCCGTCATGGCCGAGCTCTTGGGCAAGGCGACGGGATGCAGCAAGGGCAAGGGCGGCTCGATGCACATGTACAGCGCCGAGCACAACCTCATCGGCGGCCAGGCTATCGTCGGCGCGCAGCTCGCCATCGCTACCGGCCTTGGCTTCGCCATCCAGTATCAGCGTGAGAACCGTGTCGCCGTCTCGCTCTTTGGCGATGGCGCGGTGGATGAGGGCGCGTTCCACGAGTCGCTGAACCTCGCCGCGCTCTGGAAGTTGCCCGTGGTCTTCGTCTGCGAGAACAACCAGTACTCGATGGGCATGGCGGTCACGAAGGCATGGTCGGTCTCTTCGCTGGAGCCGCGCGCCGCCGCCTATGGCATACCGTACGCCAAAGTTGACGGCATGGATGTGCTGGCGGTGCGCGAGGCGATGCTGGAGGCGGTCGAGCGCGCGCGCGAGGGACACGGCCCGACGCTCGTCGAGTCGAACACCTATCGCTTCCGTGGCCATTCGCAGGCCGACCCTGCCTACTACCGCACGCGCGAGGAGGAGGCGCTCTGGCGCACCGGCAAGGACCCGATCACGCTCTTTGAGACGCGGCTGAAAGAGGAAGGCCTCATCAGCGACGAGATCATCGCCGAGCATGCCCAGAAGGCCAACGAGGTCGTCGAGGATGCGGCGAAGTTTGCCGAGGAAAGCCCTGACCCCGATCCCGACTCGCTCTACGAGGACGTGATGGTAGACCCACGCGGCGCAATCGCCTGGCGCACCAAAGAGGGCAGCCCGCGCGACTAAACGCGCAGTATCGCGACTAAACGCGCAGTATGAGGAAAGCGAACGAAGGAATCATGCGAACGATTACCTACCGCGACGCGCTACGTGAGGCGATCCGCGAGGAGATGCGCCGCGACGAGCGTGTCTATATTCTCGGCGAGGACATCGCGGGCTATGGCGGCACTTACGCCGTCACTAAGGGGCTCTTTGAGGAGTTCGGCGAGAAGCGCGTCAAGGACACACCACTGGCCGAGGAGATCATCATCGGCACGGCGATTGGGTCGGCGCTCGGCGGGCTGCGACCCATCGCCGAACTGATGACGATGAACTTCAGCCTGCTCGCCAGCGACCTGTTGGTGAACAGCGCCGCCAAGTTCCGCTACATGTTTGGCGGCCAGCCACACATCCCGATGGTCGTGCGCATGCCGGCTGGCGGCGGAGCGCAGCGTGGCGCGCAACACTCGCAGTTCTTCGAGAGCTGGTACGCGCACATCCCAGGACTGAAGGTCGTCATGCCGGCGACGCCTTACGACGCCAAGGGCATGCTCAAGTCCGCCATCCGCGACGACGACCCGGTGCTCTTCATCGAGCACGAGTTGCTCTACAGCGTGAAGGGCGAGGTCCCCGACGAGGGCGAGGAGTACACGGTTCCGCTGGATCGCGGCGAGATCAAGCGGGAGGGACGCGACGTCACGCTGGTGACGTTCTCACGCATGCTGCACATCTGCCAGCAGGCGGCGGAGGAGCTAGCGAAGGATGGCATCGAGGCCGAAGTGCTCGATTTGCGCTCGATCCGCCCAATTGACCTGGATCTCATTCTCGACTCGGTGCGCAAGACGAATCGTGTCGTAGTCGCCGAGGAGGGCTGGAAGTATTACGGCACGGGGCAGGGCATCGCGGCGCTGATCTACGAGCACGCCTTCGACTACCTCGACGCGCCGATTGGGCATGTGACGGGCAAAGATGTGCCCATGCCCTACGCCAAGCCGTTAGAGAAGGCGGCGCTGCCGACGCACGCCGACGTGATCGCGGCGGTAAAGGCGATTGTCCCGGCGCGCGCGGTAGCCGCAGGCGCGAGGTAAAGGGAGCGAAGAGCCATGCAGACGGTGGTCATGCCCAAGATGGGCGACACGATGGAAGAGGGCAAGATCCTCGCCTGGCGCAAGAAGGTCGGCGATCCCGTCGCGCGCGGCGACTCGCTGGCCGAGATCGAGACCGACAAGGTCAACATCGAGGCGGAGTCCTTCGCCGAGGGCGTGCTGCGCAAGATTCTGGTGCAGGAGGGCGAGAGCGCTGCGGTTGGCGCGCCTATCGCGCTGGTTGGCGCGCCCGACGAGGCGTTGCCTGACGACGATACGCAAGGCCCCTCGGCGCAACCTGCCCAGGCGCCACAGGAGTCAGCTCCACAACACGAGCCAGTTCCGGCGACGGTCGGCTCTGCATATCAACCTGCGCGTGAGCCTGCGGGAACGAATGGCGGTACCAACGGCGCGTCATCCACTGTCGCAGCGCTGGCGACAGAGGCGGCAGGGCGTGTCTTCATCAGCCCGATTGCGAAGCGCATCGCCCAGGAGCACCATCTCGACATCGCGCGCATCAGTGGCACTGGACCCAACGGGCGCATCATCAAGGATGATGTCGAGGCGGCGCTGTCGCACCAGGAGACGCCAGCCGCGACGTCAGTCGCGCAACCTGCCGTTCAGCCTGCGCCGCAAGCGCCAGCGCAGCCAGTCGCGCCTGTACCTGCCGCTGCCGAGGGTGAGGAGGTAGAGGCGGTGGCGCTGAGCGCGATGCGCAAGACCATCGCCAAGCGGCTCCAGCAGAGCATGCAGACCGCGCCGCACTTCTACCTGACGCTTCCGGTTGACACGACAAGGCTGGCCGAGCTGCGTGCGACGATCAATGAATACGCCGCGACGCTGCCGGAGCCGGTCAAGATCAGCATAAACGACCTGATCGTGAAGGGCGTGGCGCTGGCGCTCGTCCGCGTGCCGCAAGTCAATGTCTCCTTCGACGGCGAGCGGCTGCTCTTCAAGAAGCACATCAACGTCGGCGTGGCTGTCGCGCTGGAGCAGGGCTTGATCGTGCCGGTGATCCGCGACGCGGATAAGCGCGGTGTGCTCGATCTGGCGCGTGAGTCGCGGCGGCTGGTGGACGCGGCGCGCACAGGAAAACTCAAGCCAGAGGAATTCCAGGGCGGGACGTTCTCGGTCAGCAATCTCGGCATGTTCGAGATTGAAGAGTTCACGGCTGTCATCAATCCGCCGGAGTCGGCCATCCTGGCGGTCGGAGCGATCCAGCCTACGCCTGTAGTGGTGGATGGGCAAGTTGTCGTGCGCGACCGCATGAAGGTCACACTTTCGGTGGACCATCGCGCGCTGGACGGCGCAACCGGGGCGCGCTTCCTGCAGGAACTGAAGCGCCTGCTGGAGTCACCGATGGGCCTGCTCGTCTAACGTGGCGCTTGAAAACATTAATGAGCGGCTGGCAGGTATATACCTGCCAGCCGTTCGTGTCTTCCCTATAGCTTTTCAGACGTGCAGGTCCCAGATTGTCTGGCCACTGCTGGTGATGTCCGCCTGAAACGAGAATACAAAGTCGTGCTGGTCCGCAGGCACCTCATAGGGCATTTGACCCTTCAGCAGACCGCCTGCCTCGATTTTCCCATCGGGTGGCGTGACGTCTGTAAGGATGGTCTCGGTATATTTCTGTCCGGCGCTGTCCTTGATCTCGAAGTTGAGCAGACTCGAGATATTTTGCTCGCCCTTCGAGGCGTTCTTGATGGTCACATCCACCACAAGGAAGGTATTGCCACTCTTGGGCTTAATGAACTGATCACCTTTGGAGGTCTTCACGGAGTTTACTGTCACAACATAGGTATCTCCTACCTTTACCTGATCGCCCACTTTAAAGTGCTGCTGCTGGGACGATCCAGTGGAGTTACCTCCAGTAGTCGTTGACCCGCTGTTCGCATCCCCGCCGCCGCACGCCAGGATGGCTAGCGCCAAGGTGAATAACGCGCCGATGGCGGCGAGGCCAGTGAAGCGAGGTGTTGTGTTGGTGGTGATCACGGTCTGTCCTTTCGAGTAGAGCCGCGCCAGGCTGCGCCTGTGCATGTGGTGTGGTCGGTAGTGATGCGCTGGTAGCGAAACAAACAGCGACGAGCAAATACCCTTTGGGGCGTGACTCTCCTTTCTACATAAAAGTCAAATTAAAGTAAACTATAATACCAGGCCAATGTTTGACACTATATCCGAGAGAGCGGCAATCCGCAAGAGCAGTGTCCCATGGCCCCGTGTGACGCTCGTATGTCAGGCGCTCTGAGCGGTGGCACAGTCGGCCCCTACAGCGGTTCTTCGCGACTGTTTGCAACTAGTAGTGGAGAAGATTGGATGCGGGTTTGACGTTCCCTTGTGAGAATGTGGCGCAAAGCCGCATATCTGTTACAGGTGAGCGGCGATCAGGACTCGCAGCGGATTCTCTCTGAGCAGTTGGCGAATGTTGCACGCTCGTGTATGATGGTCGCGCCTGCGCGGTATGCGCGCACTAGGGGCGTTGTTCTTATTCATATTCAGAGAAGAGGCAGGCACCCGTGGAACCCACAAATCCCTCTGGAGACCAAGCGCCAGAGCAGCCTGGCGCGCCATCCGGCGAACAGCCGACCATGCCCAGCTACTCTCCAGTGTATCCACCAGCGCAGCCAGGCCAGCCAACCGACCCGTCGCAGCCCCTCTATGGCCAGTCTGGCGCCTATCCGCCTCCTGGGCAGCCCAGCCCTTACTCGCAGCCTCTGTACGGCCAGCCAGGTCAACCTGGGCCGTATTCTCAACCGCTGCCAGGGCAGCCCGGACCCTATTCGCAGCCGCTGTATGGGCAGCCTGGCCCATACTCTCAGCCACTCCAGGCGCCGCCGGCCCAGCCGAAGCGCTCGCTCCGCTGGCTCTGGATCACGCTGGCAATCGTGCTTGTCGTTGGCCTGCTGCTTGGTGGCGGTGGTTTCTTTGCGTTCGCGAACTATACCGCGCCGGCGACCGCCGCAGGGAAGTATTGCGGCTACCTCAAGGCGCAGAACTACGATTCGGCGTACGGCATGCTCTCCTCCAAGCTCAAGGGACAGTACTCCTCGGAGCAGTTCCGTCAGGCGAGTACCGCGCTTGACAACGCCGAAGGCAAGGTAACCGCGTGCGGCGCAGGCAGCGGCTCCAACGCTTACAAATACACGCTCTTCGGCAATACCGCGACGGTGCTGGCGACGACGACGCGTGAGAAGCAGGGCCTGTTGCAGGGTGAGATTGGCCTCGTGAACAACGACGGCTGGAAGGTCGATTCGCTTGCGACCTCGCTGATTGGCATCAACCTGGGCGCGCTCGATACTCTTGGCAAGTTCTGCCAGGCCTATCAAACGCAGAACTATAGCGACGCCTACGCGCTGCTGGATTCTTCTCTGAAAACTGGGACCACCGCGGATGAGTACGCCAGTCTCCAGAAGCTGCAAGATCAGGTGGACGGCAATGTGACCGCATGCGCGCTGGAGGGGATCACAAGCGCCACTGATGACGGAGCCAAGGTGCAGATCAGTCTGACGCGCAGCACCCTTGGCAAGCGAGCGGGCGAGGTTGGGCTTATCGCCTCGGGAACCTCATGGTTGATCAGTAACTTTGCCGATGACCTGCAAGGAACAGATCTGATTCCGCTCGTCAATGGCGCGACGTTCTGCCTTGCTGCGTTCCTCGGTCAGTATGACGCGGCGTTCGCGTTGCTCAGCGACAGCGCAAAGGCCGAGATCAAGACTGCGGCTGGCCTGGCGCCATACTTCACTTCGGGCACCGGCGCGAAGGTAACACTGTGCGCTCCTGAGCCATCAACTCTCAAGGTCACAGGGGCCGAGGCCCAGGTAGATATGACGCTGAGCGTCTTATCCTCAAGTGGCGCCACCGGCAAAGGCACGATGACGGTCTTCCTGATTCAGGACGCTACAAACCAGTGGAAGGTGGATGGCTGGAAGTTCAGCTGAGCCACCGCCCGCGCACGATGATATGGAGCCATCCTCGTTTGGGGATGGCTCTTTTCAAATATCCAGGCGCCTTGCGAGCAGGTCAGAGAGCGCCCCTCGGCTGGACGGAAGTGAACGGCCTCCTTATAATATGGCGGTCAATTGATACGCTTCCTGCCAGAAAGTGACGCCATGACCAGCGACACACGTAGCTCAAGCCAAGATTTCTCCAACGCGCCTACCGCCGCGAATGACCCCGTCGGGCAGGCGGTTAATCAGGCTATGGACTCGTTTCGCGCCCGGCTGCTGAACCTGCGCACGATGCCATGGTCGCTGCGACTGGCGGTCGCGCTCGTCTTCATCGCCATTATCGCGCTCGGCGCGACGCTGGCGCTACGGGATACGTTGCCTGGCTTCCAGGATCTCGTGCCCTTCGCCATCGGCGATGCGACGACCGCTAGTCGCGACGTGGTACTCCCATCGCCGATCTTCGTTGTCGCGCTGGCGGCGCTTGGGTTAGCATGGGCGCTCCTGCTGACCGGCGCGATTCACAGCCGCTGGTACGTGCGCTTTCCGGTCCTCATCGTCTTCACATTCTTTGCGTTTCTCGAGGCCGGCGTTGGCATCCCGCTCGGCGATGATGCGGCGGCGCGGCTGACCAGTGGCGAGAGTCTCGCGGTGACGATTCAACTTGCGGTCGCCCTGGCCATCTGGCTCCGCGCGATCATCGTCGGGATCGTGCAGTGGCGCGGAGAGCGTCGTGGCGAGACGCCGAGTACGCGGCTGGCGGGCGTCACTTTCCTGCTGATGGCGGTCGCGCTCGGCCTCCATTACTGGTTCGCCTGGAGCGCCGCCAGCGAGGCGGGGCAGGCTGACCTCTTCACCGGCATCCTTGGCGCCGAGGTCACCTTTCTCTTCCTCCCGCTGATTCCCCTGATCTTCATCACCGGATCGGATATCGCCGAGGTCGGTGTCTCCCTTGGAGATGGCGCGACACGCCTGCTCCGTCTCAACCGTCTGCCCTGGCTGCTGGCGCTGGCGAATGTCATCATCGCGGGCGGCGTGATCGCCTGGATCATCCTCGGCGTCTTCAACGACGCCGGAACCGCCTATGATCCGCTCAACTTGCCGCACGACGTGACGGCGCTCGTCCTCGTCCTGGTCCTTCTCGGATTTGGTTGTCTCTTTGCCCTGGTCGGCTGGGGCATCTTCGCGCTGGTGCGCCGCGTTGGGCGGCTGGAGGCGGCGCCACGCGTCACGCCGCCATTTCTCGCCTATCTGCTGGCGACGTTGACGCTCGGCCTGGGGGTCGGACTCGTCGTCGCGCTCTTTGCCGTCTTCCCCGTGGCGGCGATCCTCGCGCTGATCGTGCCCGCGCTGGGATTCGCCGTAGGTCTCGCCCTGCTGGCGGCGCAGCGTCAGCGTCCAGGCATGCTATCGTTGACGGGGCTGCTCATCGCGCTGACGTCCTCGGTTGGCTTCTTTGCGCTCTACAATCAGGCGAATGGCGGCGAGGCGCCGGTGATCGCCGTGGCGCTCGCCACCCTGGCGACCGTCCTCTGGCTCGTGATCCGCGCGCGCATAAACGGCGCCTCTGTCCCACTGCTCGCGCAGCTCTTTACATTGAATGTCGGCGTGCTGGTGATCGCGGCAATCCTGGCGTTTTTCGACCGCTCTCCTACAACGGGCGGACGCATCAGCGGCGTGGCGGCGCTCATTTTTGTCGGCGCCTTCGTCTGGGACCTCGTGACCTCCGGCCGGGCGACGAACTCCTCCAGCACGCGCTTCCCACGCCATGTTCGCGTCTATTTGTATCTTGGCTACACGCTGTTGCTGACGACCTTGATCGTGCTCCTCGCCGCCGTGTCGTTCAACAATCCGGACACCGCTACGGTCTATAACACTGGGTTCAATCAGACGCAGTATGGTCACTTTGGCTTGCTGGCGCTTGGCTTCGCCACGCTCTTCGCCACGTTTATCCTGCGTGTCAGCCGCGCAGCGACGGCGCGACGACCACAACCTTTGGCGCCGTCCCCCTATCCGGCATATCCAGCCTATCCGCAAAACCCGGTGTATGCGCCCACTCCGCCGCAACCCTACCCAAATCAACCCTACCCAAACCAGCCGTATCCGCAGCAAGCGCCCTATCCGCCATCGCGCCAGTAGCTAGGAACCGTGCAAAAATCGTTGTGGCGTGAGCGAGGGAAGAGATTTCGTCCTCGCTCATTGCGCCACGGCGCGCCCATCGTGAGGAAATGTCTCGTACTGCCGCGCCTATATCCGCGTAGGCATGGACCTTCTCTGCTTTGCCTCGAAATAAACCTCATGGCTAAATAAACTCAATGACGCAACGAACCCTCAGAAAGACGTGTTCTTCCATTGTGGCGCCCGCGACGCCAATCCAACCTGATTCGCTCTTGTCTTCCATAGCCTTAACCGTATACTGTATACAGTATGCAGTTCACATCGAAGGACGGCCCTCTATGCCACTTCCCGCGACGACCGCGCCGCTGCCGCGCATTTGCCTGAACGACGCCGCTTACGACCGCATCCGCGACTGGATCCTCGACGGGACACTTGCGCCGGGCGAGGCGCTGCGCGATGAAGCGTTAGCCGAGGCGCTGGGCATGAGCCGCACACCGATTCGTGACGCGCTGCACCGTCTTGAAGAGGAAGGGCTGGTCGCCACGACCGCGACACGGCGTACCTATGTCAGCGAGGTAACGATCAAGCAGGCGCGTGAGATCTATCCCATTATCGGCGCGCTCGAAGCTCTGGCCGTCCGCCTCGCATTGCCATATATCGACGCTTCCGCGCTTGATACGATGCGCGCCGCTAACCAGGAGCTTGCTGCCGCGCTTGAAGCTGGAGACCCCGCCGCAGCAACCGCCGCCGACGAGGCGATTCATCACGCGTTCGCCGCCTGCTGTGGCAACGACGAGTTGATCGCGATGCTCGGCGACCTGCACTGCAAGGTGCGCCGCATCGAGCGCGCCTTCTGGGGCAGCGCCGACCGCACACCCTCGCTCGCCGACCATGAGGAGATCATCGCCGCGCTGCAAGCGCGTAACGCGCGTCAGGCCGAGCGCATGGTAGCGCGTAACATGGCGCGCGGCCTCGCCTGGCTCAATCCCACGAACGCCCCAGAGAATGGGACGCAAGCATAGTCGCTATTATCCTTCACCCGAAAGGACCGCCATCCCATGCGACCGCGCGCCTACCTCATGCTCTTCACGCTCGCGCTCATTTGGGGCGCGTCGTTCCTCTTCATCAAGATCGGCGTGCAGGAGCTGTCGCCGGCGACACTGGTGACACTCCGGCTGGCCTTTGGGGCAGCTACCCTCGGCGTCATCGTGGCGGCGCGCCCAGCGCTCGCCGCAGGCTGGCGGCGCTACTGGCGGCTAGCAATTCTTGTTGCGATCTTCAACGTCATGATCCCCTACCTGCTCATTAGTTGGGGCGAAACGCAGATCTTCAGCGGCACCGCATCCATCCTCAACGCGACAACACCGCTTTTCACAGTGTTGCTGGCCAGCGTCTGGATTGGCCCCGGTCGCGAGGCGCTCTCATGGCGCAAAGGGCTTGGTATCCTAATCGGTTTCCTCGGAGTCTTTGTCGTCTTTGGACTGGACGCGCGCGCCTTCAGCGATCAGTCGCTGCCTATGATCCAGGGTGAGCTAGCGGTTGTCGCAGCATCGGCGTCGTACGGCATAGGTGGGCTGCTCAGCAGGCGCTATGCGGGCAAAGACACAGGGACGCTTGTCGGACCGTTGACCTCGCTGACCGCCGCGCTGATCATCTCGATTCCCGTCACCCTACTCTGGAACCCGCCGACGGCGCTGCCCTCGTGGACGGCGATCGGGGCCATCGCCGCGCTCGGCATCCTTGGCACCGGCGTCGCCTATCTCTTCTACTTCTGGCTCATTCGCAATGTCGGCGCGCCGCGCACCTCGATGGTCACGTACCTGCTGCCCTTCAGCGCGCTATTCTGGGGATGGCTGGTCTTTGGCGAGCCGGTCCTGCCCAACGCGCTGCTTGGGCTGGCGCTGGTGTTGCTCGGCACGTTGATCACCAACAACGCCTTCGGCGCGCTCTTCCGTCGCCAGCCGAAGGCCGCGCAACCCGCTGCGCCCACTGGAATGACACCAGAGACGGCTGAGGATATCGCCTCCGCAGGCGCATACCCCGAGGCGCGTCATGGCTGATGTCTTGCTCAATACGACAGCGCACGAGACTGAGACAGCCAGCCTTCCTGCAACACGTCCAGGCGTCTCGCGTGCGCGCATCTATAGCGTTCTCGCGCTTGGCATCGTCTGCATCGCGCTCTCGGCGATCTTCGTCAAACTAGCGGTAGGCGTCCCAGGGACCGTCTCGGCGTTCTACCGTGTCGCCATCGCGGCGGTAGCGTTGGCGATTCCGTTCGCGCGTGGGCAGGCGCGCAAGAGCCGAGTGTCAGGAGCGCAGGGCAGGCTCGGCTGGCGCATCTGGGCGCTCGCCATCGTCGCTGGCGTCTTCTTCGCGCTGGACCTAGGCTTCTGGAATACCTCGCTCGGCTTCACCACCGCGGCCAATGCGACGCTGCTGGGCAACGACGCGCCGTTGGTCGTGGGGCTGGGCGCTCTGCTTCTCTTTCATGAGCGGCCACGCATAAGCTACTGGCTGGGCCTGATCATTGCGTTGCTGGGCATGAGCGTGATCGTCGGCTGGGATGTCATCTCACAATCACCG
>DATAOM010000376.1:0-2472 GCA_036265775.1 Ktedonobacterales bacterium
CCCAGGTCACGAGGTGAAAAAGCTCATGCGCGAGGCTGAAGTTGCGCCGCCAGGGCACTTCCGTGGCGTTGAGCGCGATACCAGCACCAAAGTCCCCACGGGCGCAGGCGGCAGAGCCGGTCAGGTCGTCAAAGTAGAAGATCTTGACGCCACAGCGCTCCTCCAGGGTCTGGTACAGTGACGCCGCTGGCAGACTGCCAAGCCCCAGTGCATTGCGCACGTCCTCGGCGATGCTCCGCGCCCAAGAGACGGTCGGCGTGCCGCGTGGGGGGCGCACGTCGGGGAGGTCGCAGTCGCGCTCCTCATTCGCCCATGCCTCGGCGAGGGCATACCACTGACAGAGCTGCAGGAAGCGCGCCGCCTGGTCTTCGGCGCCGACGGTGGGGCGCTCGCGCCAGGCGACGATGGGCGCCTCCTCGTGGTCGTCCTCGCTCGCGAAGAGATCCATGAGATCGCAATGCAGCGCTTGGGCGATGGCGGCAAGCTCGACCGCCTTGACCTCGCGCTCGTTGCGCTCGATGGAGGAGACAATCTGTGGCGCGCTGAACCCCGCACGCGCGGCAAGATCCGCCTGCGTGAGGCCAAGCTGCTCGCGGCGGCCGCGAATATTCTCCGCGAGATGTCGCTGGACGTCGCTGCTCGAACCACGTTGTTCTCTGCTCACGGTGCGTCCCTCTCTAGAACATGTGTACGCGATTTCCGTGAGCATTGTAGCGCGATGAGGGCTATTGGTCAAGATTTTCTTGAATTTCTCCTGCGCGCTCCCCTCCCCGACTCAGGGAGGGCTGGGGGAAGGGTTCCCGTGCTCATACCACAACAACTTAGGCGGATTGGGGATGACTATTTTCGACAGCGATCCCAGATCCCTTGGCCGCCTTTGGCTTTACGGCGTCGTGGGCACGAATCGCGGCGCGCGGCGCAACCGCGTGGCCTGCTCGAAGGCATAGGCCAGCTGGATCAGCTTCGGCTCGCTGAATGCTCTACCCATGAATGTCACGCCAACCGGCAGCCCAAACGCATAGCCTGCTGGCACCGTGATTGCGGGATATCCGGCCAGTGCGGCAGGCTGGGCGCTCCCTCCCATCTTGTAATCGCCATCGATCAGGTCAATCTTCCACGGCGGGCTGATCGTCGGCATCACCAACGCATCCAGCTGAAACTTCTGCATTACGGCATCAATACCCAATGCGCGCGCCAACTGTCGGTTCTGCTCCAGCATGTCTAAATACGCCTGGTCGGTCAGTGATCCCTTGGCCTGCGCCATGAGGAAGATCTCCTGAGCGAAGTAAGGCATCTCTTGCTCCGCGTGCGCCTCGTTGAAGGCGATCAGTTCCTCAAGCGTACGCACCGGAGCGTCTGGTCCCAGGTTCGCTAGATAGGTATTGAGATCTGCCTTGAATTCATACAGGAGAACCTCTCGCTCTGATTCCGAAGCCTTGATCTGCCGCGCCGTTGGGATGTTCGCCGGGTCAACGAGCTCCGCGCCGAGCGCCCGCATCGCTTCGAGCGCCGTCTCAACCACCGTGTCGGCTTTCTCACTATAGCCGAAATACAATTCCCGCGCGACGCCAAGGCGTGCGCCGCGCAAGCCATCCGGATCGAGAAAACGCGTGTAGTCGGCCTGTCCCATTGTGCCTGCCGCCTGCGTCGCTGGATCGCGTGGGTCGGCGCCCGCTAGCACCCCAAGCACTAGCGCCGCATCCGCTACCGTCCGGCCAAATGGCCCCACTGTATCCTGACTGTGCGCGACCGGGATCACCCCGGCGCGGCTCGTCAGCCCGACCGTAGGTTTGATGCCTACCACACTGTTCGCCGACGCTGGCGAGAGAATTGAGCCATCCGTCTCGGTTCCCACGGATGCCGCAGCCAATGACGCCGCGACCGCTGATGCCGAGCCGGAGCTTGATCCAGCCGGTGTCCGGTCGAGCGCGTAGGGGTTAAGCGCCTGCCCGCCCCGCGCGCTCCACCCGCTTGACGAGTGCGTCGAGCGGAAATTGGCCCATTCGCTCATGTTTGCTTTGCCCAGCAGCACCGCCCCTGCCGCGCGCAACTTCGCCGCCACGAACGCGTCACGCGACCGATGCACCCCTGCCAGCGCAAGTGAGCCCGCTGTCGTCTGCATCTGGTCCGCTGTGTCAATGTTGTCCTTCAGCAGGATGGGAATGCCATGCAGTGGGCCGCGCGGGCCGCTGGCAGCACGCTCACGGTCCAGCCTGTCGGCGATCTCCAGCGCGTCCGGATTCGTTTCGATGATGGATCGTATCGCTGGGCCGTTCCGGTCCAGCGCCTCGATGCGCGCCAGATACCGCTCCACGATTTGTCGCGCCGTCACCTGCCCCGACGACATCCGCGCCTGGAGCTCCTCGATACCTGGTTCTTCCAACTCGTCGAATGGCGCTTCGTATTCTCTCATTGCTCACTCCCCCTGCGAAATGAGATGCGAAATGAGATGCAAACGATAACGACGTGGGC
>DATAOM010000377.1:0-2284 GCA_036265775.1 Ktedonobacterales bacterium
GGATGCGGCTTTTCGACGACATCGCGCATGCGATGCAGCCCAGGCGCCACCGGCCCACCTGGCTCCAACGTCACCACACCGTAGCGTGATACTTGCTCGTGTGGGACGCGCATCACGGCCAGCACACTCCCGCCAAATCGCGCCTGCGCTTCGATGAGCTGGCTCAGGCATGGCTGTTCGGGATGATCCACCAGATCATCGCCCAGCATCACACCGAAGGGTTCCGCGCCGACCACATCCTTCGCCACCAGGACGGCATGTCCAAGACCCAGCGCTCGCTGCTGGCGCACGAAGCTCAATCGGGCCATGCCCTCGATGCGCGCCAGTTCATCAAGGCGCGCGCGATCGCCCTTGCGCAGCAGCGCCGCCTCCAACTCGGGCGAGACGTCGAAGTGATCCTCGATGGCGCGCTTCGAGCGGCTGGTGACGATGGTGATGTGCTCGACGCCCGAGGCGACGGCTTCTTCCACAATATACTGAATCGCCGGCTTGTCGGCCAGCGGCAGCATCTCTTTCGGCACCGCCTTGGTCGCCGGCAACACGCGTGTGCCCAGGCCAGCGGCGGGGATCACTGCCTTGCGAACTCTCATGAATGAACCCTTGCAGACATGAAGGCGCCAAATTGGCGGGATACGCCTACGGTACTGTACGTGGGGAACGAGGCGCTGTCAAGCGTGGATAGGCGTTACCTTCCTCCCGTCATGCAATGCTCCACAACTGCCCGCTCCTGCCAGCGAATGGCCTTGCGAATGGCTTTGGCTGCTCGCATTTGGACTGCGTAACGCTATTCCGTATACCGTCCAGGCGAGGGGTGTGGCGGCGACCGGAAACGACTATACTGGCGGATGCGACAGAGAAACGCCTTCTACGGCTCTCGCTTCACGATGACCCATCACTGGCCTTCGCTGCCGTGAAGATCCACGAAGGTCCGCGAAGATCCGCTGAGAAGGAGAGGTCCCATTTGGACAGCGCCCGGCGCCATAGCGCGCGCTACCTCAGCCTCTGGCTCGTGACACTCGCTCTCTTACTGCCAGTCGTCCTCGTAGCCTGCGATGGAACCACTTCTGCCTCCACACGTGTCAGTCTTCCAACCGCCACCGTGACGGATACGCCCAGTCCTTTCCCAACGGCCACACTTAGCCCAACGGCGACCGCGACTTCTACTCCTGTGCCTACGCATCGTCCCAGGCCCACCGCGACTCCAACCAGGCCAGCGCCAACGCCCACCTTCACGCCTGCTCCACATACTGTTGACGTTTCAATTTCAGGGTCCGCGTTTGCCCCCAACGCGCTGGCGATTCGTGTCGGCGATACGGTTCGCTGGACGAACATGGATGCAATAGCGCACACCGCAACCAGCGCGTCTGGGCCAGAATCGTTCGATACAGGCCAACTCGCGCAACACGAAACAGGTTCGCATACGTTCATGCATGCTGGCAGTTATGCCTACCACTGCGCCAATCACCCATTCATGACGGCGACCATCACGGTTATGGCGTGACATATCGTTTCCAGGAGCAATGATCAGGCGCGCTAAGAATCCGCCGATCTTTCAGGCGAAGAGAATCGTCTGTAGTGGTGATGTGAGCCGCTGACCTGTGTATCAATCTGCTCGAAAACACCGAGCGCTTCTAGCAATTGGCCCGGTGCGCGCGACACAATAGATTGGTATGCTCCCCAACCAAACGACCGCCGCGACGATGCGGCAGCATGTCGCGCTCATGGATTGACGGCACGATAGGTGTTTGATGTGCGGCAGGGGGTGGAGGTTCGGGAGTCTGAAGCCGCCACGCCTCAGTAGAGGCGAGCGCACACAGGATAGAAGCGCGCTCGGAAGAGCAGCGCGCTGACAGTGCACACGACAAGATCAGCACCAGCGAAAGGAAAGCCCATGTCCCTGTTCAGCAGCCAGAACGATTCGTGGATGGACAGCGTTGCCAACAGCCCTGTCATCACCCGATGGAACGAGACCCGCGCCCAGCGCCGCGCCCGCAAGCTGCGTGAGCGCGCTGTGGCGCGCGCTCTGGTGGCGCGCAAGCTCCTCTCTGACCAAAACGACGATTTTGGCGACCTGGCAAGCGCGCATGCGCGCTATCTCCAGTTGCTAGGCCAGCGCCGCGCCCGCGAATTGGGCGATCTTGCTACTGCCCGCGCGCAAGCGTTGAGCGACGCCGCTTCCGCGCGTTCCAGCGAGTGGCTCGACGCCGCCGCCGAGCGTGGACGCGGGCTGAGCGCGGTGGCATCCGAGCGCACGGATGCGCTGCGCAAGCAAGGGAATGACGCT
>DATAOM010000378.1:0-12861 GCA_036265775.1 Ktedonobacterales bacterium
CTGGAGGATGATTCCGAGGAGGAACTGGCCGAGGCGCTGGAGCGCGCGCTGCCGGAGTGGTATCAGCCGGGGCCGCGCTCGCCTATCGGGGGAGTCGCCGAAGTGCGCGCCGGCATCGGGCTCGCTGGCGGGACCGGCTCCAGCCGCAATAGCTTGCTCGCGCAGGCGACGCTGGCGCTCGTGGGCGGCGGCTTCGCCGTGCTCGAGGTCTTTTATGTGCTCTATGCGCTGCAAGCGCCGATCTTCTTCCTCGGAGTTCTGCTGGCCGCCGAGGCCGGCGGTATGGTGGTGGGCGCCGCCCTTGCTTCCCGCCGCGACGCCTGGCGCATGGGCGTGGTGCTGGGGATATTCGGAACAGGCGTCAGCCTGATCGCGCTGGTGATCTTTCAGACGCCGCCCGGCGCCCTTGGGGCCTGTCTCCTGATGGGCGTCATGACCGGATTGGCGGTGACGGAGGCGCAACGTGGTCTGCGCGCTGGCTTCAATGGGCGCGCGCGCCGGGCGCTAACGGCGGGGGAGAGTTTTGTCACCGCGGTCTGTGGTGTGGTGGGAATCGGCCTCTTCCTCTTCCTGTATCTCGGTCCAGGGGCGATACCAAGGCCCCTGCTCCCGCTAGTGGGTTTCCTGCGCTTTCCGCCACAGTGGTGGTCGCTGGGCGAGGTCCTGCTAGGAACCGGAGCCGTCATGATCGTGGCAGGTCTGATCTTCGCTCCGCTATTCCTGGTCGCGGGAAGTGGCGCGATCCGCAAGAAGGGAACCGGAGTGGCGCCACTTACGACGCGCACGAGCGCTATTGGGGCCCTCGAGGCAAGCGCATCATATCCAGCAGCGGATGGATGGGATGACGGCGAGACGGGCTACTCTTCGCGCTACACCGGCTATGGCCGTCAAGCTCGCTATGACGACTATGACGATGAGGACGATCGCCCGGGCGGGCTGATGAGCCGCCGCTGGTAAACCACATTCACGGAACACAAGAGTCTGCTATACTGGCGCTCAATGGTTCGAGCAAATACGAGCGCGCAGAAAGGCAGACTCAACGATGAGCGCCGACGCCACCCTGGGATCTGTCTCGACGAGCGCCACACAGCAGGAGCGCAAGCCACTCGGCACACTGATCGCCATCAGCATCTTCTGGTTCGCGATCAATTTCCACTGGGGCGCGTTGCTGATCCTGCTCATCCCTGACCAGGTAATCGCCCTGCTCTACCGCGAGGCTCCAGCCGGGACGCTGGCGCAGCAGGCCGCTTGGGTGGATGCGAATAAGCCGCTCACCCTCGCCCTCGTGCTGGCGCCGGGTCTGATCGTCGCGCTGATAGCGAACCCGCTCTTTGGCTTGCTGAGCGACCGTACGCCTGGCCGCTTCGGCAGGCGGCGTCCGTATATCCTCGGTGGAACGCTGCTCAACATCGTGGGACTGCTGCTGATGGCTTTCGCGCCGATCTTCGTCTCGCAGAATCATAGCGGAAACGCGCTGGCGCCGAGCATCCTTGTCCTGACCGGCGCGCTGATGCTCGTCCAGCTTGCCAACAACTCCGCAGCCGCGCCATTTCACGCGCTGTTGCCGGATCTCGTGCCGCGGGAGCAACGTGGGTTCGCCTCCGGCATCATGGGCTTAGCGCTGCTGCTAGGGCAGATCGGCGGCGTGCTGGTACCCTCGCTCTTCGGCTCAAACTCGGCGGACCTGCTCAATGGAACGCAGAGCCTTGAGCGCTTTGAGCAGGGCATCATCTACGGCTTCATCTCCGTCTGCGTCGTCATCTTGCTGATGGCCATCCTGACGGTCATCTTCGTGCGCGAGAAACCGTGGGACCCCGCAACCCTGACCGCCACGGCGCGCAATGAGCAGCGCCACACCGTGCGCGACCTCACCCTGACCGTCCTTGCGACGGTAGCGGTAACCGGGCTTGCGCTGCTGGCCGTCCAACTCGTCCCGAACCTGGGGCTGACCGCCGACGCGCTGAGCATCATCCAGTTGCTGGCGGTGGTGGTCGCGGGCATCGGCGCTGCGCGGGCGTTCGGCTTCCGTCCGCGCAAAAACCCGGACTTCAGTTGGGTGGTGCTGACGCGCATGCTCGTGGTGATGGGCGTGCAGATCGTGCAAACCTTCCTCACCTTCTACATGAAGGACGTCGTCCACGCCGATTCGCCGGAAAGCGCCGCGACGCTCTTCGTCATCATCCTCACCTTTGGCGCTCTGGCGAGCACGGTTCTCGCCGGCTGGGCATCCGACCGTGTCGGACGCAAACGCATGGTCTACATCTCCGGCTCCTTCATGGCGGCGGTCGGCGCGGCGTTCATCTTCGCGCCCTATCTTGTCACCACCGGGCTGCTCACGGTGATCCTGATCGCCGGCGCGATCTTCGGGCTCGGCTACGGCGCCTACCTCGCCGTGGACTGGGCGCTGGTGGCGGACGTGTTGCCCTCCGAGGAGACCTTTGCGCGCGATATGGGCGTCTGGAACATCGGGCTGACGCTCCCACAGGTGCTGGCGGCGGTCTTCGGCGGCTGGCTCATCGGGCTAGGACTCGCGCTGGGGAGTCTCCAGCTTGGCTACACGTTCCTCTTCGTGGGCTTCGTCGTCTTCTGTGTCTCTGGCACGGTGACGGTGCGCTACATCAAGGGCGTCGCGCGCTAGTGGCGTCGCTGTTCCGCATGTCAAGACCGATCGCCGCGACCTAGGGGGATGTGGGTGACTGCCCCTCGCGGCGATTCGTCCCTATCTTCACGGACGGCGCGGACGAGGATGATCTGGCGCCGCCAGAGAGTCCCGGTCGGCTCGAAGATGCGCTGGCCCACCTGCTATCATGTTCAACGCGCGCCAGCGGTCGTTCGCCTTGCCATGGCTGAGGCATCCGCTCCGCCAAGACCGGGACGGCGCCCACGTACCAACAGCGTCATCGACTGCGAGGAGAGTGCGGCATGGAAGACGCGACACGCATCGCGCAGGCGTCCGCTGGAGGAACAGCGGTCGAGCTGGATACCGCTCCCCGTGCGGTCGTCGCCACGGTTCCGCAGGCGAGCCGCGCGGCCCGGAAGAGCGCCCAGGCGATACGCATCGTAGCGACAGGCGATAACCTGCTCTCGGCGGCGCTACCTGATCTCACGCCCGAACAGCGGCGGCAACGGCGTGAGCGGCTACACGCGGCGTTTCACGCTGCGGTTGATTGCGCGCTGGAGCGGCGCGCGCACCTCTTCGTCATCACTGGGAACCTCTTCGCCTCGTCTGCGCCGGAGAATCAGGATCGCGCGTTCGTCGCCCAGGAGCTGGCGCGGCTGCATGAAGCAGGCGTGGCCTGCGTCGCGGTCGCTGGGCCGCGCGATGCAGGCGGCAGCGCAGGCAATGACGCGCCCTATCACCTCTACGAAAGCGGCGCTGAGTTGCGCTTCTTCCCTCAGAGGGACGTCCTCCAGCCAGCGCTGGTCGTGATCGACGGCGTCCGTGTCGCGCTGGCCGGATTGAGCGCCGCGCCTCGTGCGAACGCTGATCCGCTCGAAAAGCTACGTGTTGACGATCCCGACGACGTGTTGGGGCGCGCCGACCTCGCTATCCTCGTCTTGCGCGCGCCGCTGGAGGCGCTTGCCGAACAGCGTGCGAGTCTGGCGACGCTGCCAGCCGTGTTTCGCCTGCTCGTCGCTGGCGGAGCGCCGCAATTCGGCAAAGTGAAGGCCGGCAAACGCGATGCGGTCGCGCCCGGCGCGAGCGAGCGCCACAGCTTCGACACGCCCGCGAATAGCGCAGGCTTCGCGTGGATCGAGATAAACAGCGAGGGCGTCACGCTCGCCGAGCATGTGCGTGTCGAGGAGCAACGGCGCGTAGAGGTGGAGATCACGACCGCGCAGCTCTTCCCTCATGGCGCCGAGACAGATGACGACGATGAGGAGAAATATGCTCGCTCTGGTGTGCATTTGCTGCCCGTGCTGACGCCGGAGGAGCTGATGGCGGCGGACCTGGATGGCGATGACGCGGTGGCTCCTTACACGCCACCACCACCCGACGCCGAACGCGAGCGCGTTTTGAAGAGCATGCTCGCCGCGATCAAGGGCGCCTGCCAGCCCGACACGATGACCCGCGTGCGACTGACGGGGCCGTTGACGCGGCGACAATTCCACCACCTGCCACTCGCCGAGATAGCGCGCTTCGGGCGCAACGAGGCGTTTTCTCTTGAACTCGATACCAGCGGTCTGATGGTCGAGCCAGCGCAGCAAGAGTCCGCCACTGGGCCGCTCTCGCTCAATGCCGAGATTGATCGCCTTGTCGAGGAGTATCGCGCGCGGCTGGGCGAGAAGGAGCGCGTGGCGCGCGCCGATATCGACGTGGCGGCTGGTCTCCTGCGCGCCCGGCTCCAGACAGCAATCGGCACAGATCGTGAGGCGACGCGATGATCCTGTTGCGGCGGCTCGAGGCGCGCGCGTTCAAGCGCCTGGATGGGGTTGATCTGGCGTTTCCGGCGCGTGGCGCGGTCCTGATCGAGGGGCTGAACGAGTCTGGCAAGTCCACCTTGCTCGAAGCGATCTATTTTGCGCTCTACGGCGCGCCGCTCGTCGCAGAAGGCGGCCCGGCGGCGCTGGCGACCTTGCTGCCCTATGATGGGCGCGCGGCCAGCGTTACGCTCACACTGGCGGTGGATGATACCGAACTGGAGATTCGCCGGATGCTCACGCCGGGCAAGCTCAGCATCAGCCATGAGGCGCGGCTGGTGGTGCGGCGACCGGGCAAGGCGTCTGAGGAGGTCTACGGCGCGCGCGCGGTGAGCGATCGGGTGCGACAGGAATTGCACGGACTCGACGGCGCCGCGCTGCGCAACTCGTGTTTCGTCGAACAAGACGCGCTCGATCGCGTCGAGGCGCTGCCACGCTCGGCGCGCGAGGAGGCAATTGCAAGCCTGCTGGGGCTGGAGCGGTTGAGCGCCGCTGAACGCGAGTTGAAGCCGACTGCCGAAGAGGAGGCGAGTCTCAAGCGCGCGCGCACGGAGCTTGCCCTTGCCGAACGCTGGCGCGCCAGCAGGGACGCCAGCGCACATGAGGCCGAGCTGGCGACGACCCTGGCGGCCGCACGTGCGCGCGGGCTAGTGGCGGAACGCGACGAGCTAGTAACTCGGCAAGCGGAGATGGAGCGCCAGCGGTCCGAGAAAAGCGCGCGGGTGAGCGATCTGGAGCGACGCGTCGCGCGCGCGGCGGAGGTTGGCGCGCTGCTGCTGGCGCTCGACGCCAGCGAGGCCGATCACGCCTCGGCGCGTGAGGCGGAGGAGCAGGTCCGGCGTCTGCGCGGACAGATTGACGAGTTGGATCGTGTTGAGGGTGAGGATTTGCCTGGCGGGCAGGCGCGTATCGAGGCGTTGCGTCAGGCTGAGACAGACCTGGCGGCGCTGGAGGAGGCGCGGCGACACACCCAGACGCTGGGCCGCCAGCTCCGCCTGGCCGAGATGGACGACCGGCTGGAACGTCTCGCACAGCTTGTCCCAGCGATTGGCGCGTACGAGGTGGCCCAGCGCGACCTGGCCTCGGCGCGGCTGGCGCGTGAGCAGGCGCAGGCCGAGGTGGATGCGCAGGCGGCGCTGGAGCGGGCGAACGCGGATCTGGCCACCGCTGAGGAGCATGTGCGCGCCTCCGAGACGCTCATGCGTCAGGCGAACCTGCGCGACATCCTCACTTACTGGGTGCGGCTGAAAGAGGTCGAGCAACTTCAGAGCGGCAACGAGCAGATGGCCGAGTACGCCGCCGAGCGCGACGACCTGGCGGCGCGAGCTGAGTTGTTGCAACGGCGGCAGTTCACCGCGGCTATGGTCGTCGTGTTCTGCGCTGTGTTGCAGGTCATCGGTATTGCCATCGGCTTTCGCTTCCTCTCCACCAACCTCGGCTTCCTCTCGTGGGGAATCGCCCTGCTCGCGTTTCTTGTCATGTGGGTCTTCGTGATCTTCTACTTCGTCACGATGTACCGCCGCCGGAGGACCGATACCAGGCTGCGCATCGCCGAGCGAAAGTTGACGCTCTCCAGCATTCGTAGCGAGGCGGCGAACCTGATCGGCGGCGCAGTTGAGGACCTGCCGACGGTGGAGGATGATCTCCGTGCGGCGGACATGGCCGTGCCGGCGTCCATCGAGGCAGGGCGCGAGGAGCTTGACCGGCTCGTCGCTGTGGAGCCAGCCGCGCTCAGCATCGCCCAGGACCGTGTCCGCGACGCGATGGTGAGCGCCGAGCGCGCACGGGGGGAGGCGCAGGTCGCGCAGGCGCGGCTTGAAGCGGCGCGACGGCTGCGTGTGGAACGCAGCCTCGGGCCTGATATTGCGCTTGCGGACATCGAGCGGCGTCTCGACGACGCCGAGCAGGTCGCCACAGAGAGCGAGACGGCTGCCAAAGACTTGCTCGTCGAGCCGTTTAGCTGGCCGGTGGAGCAGGCGGTGGCCGAGGCGACCAGCGTAGAGCTGACGGCACAGCGCGCCCAAGTTGTGGCCGAGCTTGGCGAGATGGCCGGCTCGGTTCCCGATCTGGCGACGGCGCAGCAGGCGCTGGCCGACG
This sequence comes from Ktedonobacterales bacterium, assembly GCA_036265775.1. Lineage (GTDB taxonomy): Bacteria > Chloroflexota > Ktedonobacteria > Ktedonobacterales > JADMIN01 > DASWAC01. The sequence goes on from DATAOM010000378.1 coordinate 6,520, forward strand.
CGAAGCTGGCCGAAGAGCAGCGCGCGCAAACTCTCTCCCCGCAACTTGCGGCGCTCGAGCTTCCCGAGGACGCCGCGACGGTGGCCGCAGCGCGTGGCGGAGCCGAGGCCGAATTGGCGCGGCTGCAAGAGCGCGTTGCCCAGCGCGAAACGCTCCAGGCGGACCTGGCGACGGAGACAGCGCGATTGGAAGAGATGCACGGCTCGCTCTCTGGCGCGACGCGTACGGCGATGCGCGCCGCCGCCGGATTGGCGCTGGTTGGCATGGCGGCGCAGGGAGCCTCGAAGGCCACAGAGACGGTGGAACCCGCTGAGGCGCCTCATCCCGACATCGCGGCGATCACACAGGACCGCGACACATTGCGCGCCGCCGCGACCGCCACCACGCAGGAGCTTGACGAGCGCGCTGCGCGCGACGAATTGCCATCCCTGCGCGCCGAGGTGGCGCAACATGACGAACGGCTGGCGGAGACAGGAGCCATGTTGGACGACACGACGCAGCGGATACAAACATCGCTTGGCGAGCAGGGCGTGGCGGCGCAGGGAAGCGAATCGCTGGAGGCGCTGATCGCGCTCTGGCCGCTGCTGGCCAGCGTGACGCCGGACGATGTAGGCCGCTACGAGCAGGAGGTCGAGCAGACGCGACTGGATGCGCAGTTCGCCCGCCGCGCCGCCGAGGATCTCGCCATTCAGTCCAGCTATGACGCCGAAGCGGTTGAGAAGCTGGACGAGGCCGCCTGCCGCAAGCGTGTCGCGGAAGAAGATCGGGCGTTGCATCAACGCGAGCTGGCGGTAGGCATGGCGCGTGAGGTCCGCGCGCGCATCGTGCGACGTGTGCTGCCGGAGACCGAGGCGCGCATGCGCTCAATCTTGCCCGCGCTGACAAATGGGCAGCGGCAGGACGCGCGACTCGTGCGACTGAATGAGGACGAGGCGGCGCCCGACCTGCGCGTTGAGGTCTGGGACCAGGCGGCGGGCCGCTATGTCGCCAAAGAGCAGTTCTCCGGCGGCGCGCGCGATCAGGTCTCGCTGGCGCTGCGGCTGGCTTTCGCGCTGGCGACACTGCCCAAGGATTCTGCCGCCGCGCCGGGCTTTCTCTTCCTGGACGAGCCACTGAGCGCCTTCGACGAAGAGCGCGCGAGCGGGCTGGTTTCCGCGCTCACTCACGGCGAGCTGGCGCGCGCCTTCCCGCAGGTCTTCCTGATCGCGCACAGCCGCGCGTTCGACCCTGGCGCATTCGGCTGCCACGTGCGCATGGAGGAAGGCCATGTCGCCGCCGCCAGCCTTGCTGATGGCTAACGCGCGGTGAATTTATCTGCGCAGCGCATGTGCGCTGCGCATTTCTGGAACGCCATTTATGAACGGGAAGGGGGCGGCATGAGGGTCATCATCCCATCGTGGTTTCTGATGCGGTCGGCGTGGCTACGGGCGTCACATTGATCGACACCGACTCAATCTTATCCTTCGACTTGATCTTCCAGGCGACATCGAGCCCCGCGGTCACCTGTCCGAATACCGCATAGGCGGGATTGAAGTAGTCGGTATTGTCGCCGGTGTTGATGAAGAACTGGGCGGCGCCGGTGTCGGGCTGCCCGGTGTTCGCCATCGCTATTGTACCTAGCTTATAACCGTCGCTCCTGGCAGTGGCTAACTCGTCAGGGATGGTGTAACCCGGATAATTCTTTCCCGCATCGCCATCGTCCTGGATGGACCCTCCCTGGATCAACGATAGCTCCGATGGCTGTCCGGTCGGATCGAGCGGGCTGGGCTGGCCAGGGGTTTCGACGCGCCAGAAGTATGTGCCGTCATAGTAGTGTTGCTGCGCCAGATAGATGAAGTTATTGACTGTCTGTGGCGAGTTTTTGGCGTCCAGGTGGATCACAATATCGCCTTTCGCCGTCTTGATCGTCGCGCTGTAATCCTTGGTCGGATCGAGCGTCATTGCAGGCTTGCCGCAGATATGGGTTGAGAGATCGCACTGTGGCCCACCTACTTGAGTTTGTGTCGGCGAAAAGGCGGGCAAAATGGAACGGGCGGCGCATCCCGGTAGCAGGAGCATGAAGGATGCGGCAATCACAATAGCGGCGAGCCGTATGATCGTTGATGGCGCCTTTGCTGCTCTATCCCTATTCCGATATAAGATGACCGCCTTCGTCACGCTGCCTCCTCAAGCGCCTTGCTCGGCGAAAGCTGCACTGTAAAGTCCTCTATAACGTTTGGCAGCGCTAGTATGCCAGACCCTCTCTTTATGCGCAACTCCATGGCGCTTATTTGCGCCAACATGGCGCGAGCGGTATACTTTCCCGAAGGAAGCGTGGCTGCACGCTGTGAGGGACACCAGCGTTGTGGTCGCGCATTTGCATTCCTATCTTCGCTGCCCTGGAAAGCCGCCCCATGTCCCGCAAACGAGAGTTATCTGGAACCGCCATGGACTTCACCACTGCCGATTTCAAGGCGGCCATGGGTCGGTTCGTCACTGGCGTCACAGTGGTCACGACGGCGCTCGGCTCGCAACGCGCTGGCATCACAGTCAACGCCTTCTGCTCCGTCTCGCTCGATCCTCCACTCGTACTCGTCTGTATCGAGCGCACGGCGCATATCCATGATCTGCTCATCGAGGCGGGCGTCTTCGCGGTCAATCTGCTCGCCGAGGGACAGGATGAGGTCGCGCGCTGCTTCGCCGTCTCCTCCGACCGCCGCAACATGGACTTCTGCGGCTGCGAGACAGGAAGCGTCCAGACGGGGGCGCCAGTGCTGCGTGATGCGCTTGGCTACCTGGACTGCATGATCACCGATGTCTTCCCCGGCGGCGACCACTCGATTGTCGTCGGGCGAGTCGAGGCGCTTGGCGCCACCGACAGCAAGCCACTGGTCTATTACCGCAGCCAATACACCGACCTCATTCCTCCCAGCGGGCGCGGCGCATGACACGAACGCCTGACGAGTCGCGCGCGTTGGACCGATTAGACTTAATCGCGGTTCCGGCGCCATTGCCGCCGCACGAGCGCGCCGAGGAGCGATCGCGCGAGCTTGCCGCACTGCACGAGGAGATGGCCGCGTGCCGCAAGTGCCAGGTCGCAGGGTACCTCCAACAGGCGAATCCAGTCGCGGGATTTCGCGGACGCATCGGCAACCGCGTCTTGCTTGTAGGACAGGCGCCGGGACGCCTCTCTGTGCTGAAGAACGAGCCGTTCAGCGGACCCGGCGGTCGTGTGCTGGAGATATGGCTGGAACGCGCCAGATTCGCGCCGGGGGCATTGCGCCGCGATGTCTATCTTTCCGCCTTGACGCGCTGCGATCCCGGACGCAACCCGCGTGGCAGCGGCGACCGCAAGCCCTCGCCACCGGAGATAGCGCTCTGTCGCCCATATCTCCTGCGCGAACTTGAACTCCTGCGCCCGCATGCTATCCTACTCGTCGGCGGGATGGCCATTGCGGCGTTCCTGGGTCCGGCGCGGCTGGAAGAAGTCGTCGGCGAGACGTTCGAGCGCAACGGTGCGTATCTGCTGCCGCTGCCGCACCCATCCGGGGTGAGCCGCTGGCTGAACGATACAGAACATCAGGCGCTGCTGGCGCGAGGGCTTGACCGGCTCTCACGCTGGCGGCAGGAATGGCTGGCTGAAGACGCGGCGATGGCGCCGGTCAATACATCATCAACTGGAGGAACAGATGACGGAGACTGAGGGACAGACCGAACGCACGCGCGCGCTCATCGTGATGGCGCATCCCGACGACGGCGAGTTCTCGTGCGGTGGGACGGTGGCGCGCTGGACCAGCGAGGGCGTGGATGTCTACTACTGCCTGGTGACGGATGGGCAAGCGGGCGACCAGGGCGACACGGAAATCACCAACGAGCAGCTCGCGGCGAAGCGTCACAGCGAGGCCCAGGCCGCCGCCGATGCGCTGGGCGTCCAGCATCCGGTCATCTTCCTCGGCTATCCCGACTCGCGGCTGGAGCATACGCTGCAACTGCGCTGCGATATCGCGCGTGTCATCCGCCAGACGAAGCCTGACATCGTGATCTGCCAGGACCCGACGCGCTATTGGAGCGGGCAGGAATACATCAACCACCCCGACCACCGCATCGCCGGTGAGGCGACCTTCGCCGCCATCATGCCGGTCGCCGGGACACGACTGGCCTTCCCCGAATTGGCCGCCGAGGGACTGGAGCCGCACGAGGTCAAGGAGGTCTATATCTCCGGGACGGGCGCGCCGGACCGCTGGGTAGACATCACCGACTCTCTGCCACAAAAGATCGCGGCGTTGCGCGCACACAAAAGCCAAATGCGCGATTGGGACCCGGCGGAGAACATCGAGAAGTGGGCGCGGGCAACGGCGGACGAGGCGCGCAAGTACGGCCACACGATGAAGATGGCCGAGGCGTTCAAATATATCAAGCGCCGCGACTGATAGCGCCATAACCCGGTTTTAACAATCGCATGCTATAGATGCTACCGAGGGAGATCGCCACACAGACGTTCCGGGGCGTGCGGTCATAGCCAGTCTTCTCCGTTCTCCTCCCTCGACTGCGCGCTCCGGCCATGAGGAGCGTGCAACTTGTCGCTTTCGCTCGACACCCCGACCCTCGTCGCCATCGGTGTAGGCGCCGTCCAGACCATCGTCCTGGTCATCGCCGGGTTTGTCGCCTGGTTCCAATTGCGCGAGACCGCCAAAACGCGCTATCTGGAAGCCATCGTGCGCGTCTTCGAGGATTTCGGCAGCGAGGAGGCCTACCACTACGCTGATCTCGTTCTGGGGCTGCCCACGCGCGTCGAGGACTACACCCCCGCCGAAGTGGAGTTGGCGACGTGGGTCGTGCGTGTCTACGAGAAGATCGGCTTCCTCGTCGAGTCGGGCATGATTCCCGCCGACTACATCATTCCGCTCTACTCGCGGCGCATCGTCTGGACCTGGACCGCTGTGCAGCCCTATGTCGCGTGGCAGATCGCGCTCAAGCAGAGCGGCGGGCTGTACCGGCTCGCGGGCGACGCGCACAACTTCAAGCGGCTGCAGAACCGCGCCATAGCCTATCGCAAGGGGATCAAGTCGCGCGAGCAGGTGGACCCGCCGATTCCCATCGAGTATCGCCAGCGGCTGCTGAACGCGATCCAGCGCGGCGAACGCGTCTACCCCGCTATCGAGGCGGCGGGCTTAAGCTAGAACAAAAACGGCACGAAGCGGGTCGTCTGCGCCATGTACTCGCGGTAAGACTGGCCGAGCGCCTGCAGAAGCGCTTGCTCCTCGACGCGCACGCGGTAGGCGAGTCCGGCCAGCGCGCAACCCAATAGTACGACGAGCACGGCCCAGTTGGTCAATGTCAGACCCAGGCCGAGCAGAGTTATCAGCGCGCCGCTGTAGGTGGGATGGCGGATCAGGCGATAGGGCCCGTCGCGCACGACCTGCTGATCAGCGCGCACGGCTACCACCGGCAGGAAGTAGCGTCCAAGCGTGCGCACCGCCCAGGACCGCAGCGACACCCCGATGAGCATCAGCGCGATGCCAACCCAGAAGACTGTCTCGCGGTTCCAGATGATCGCCGCGCCAGGCAGCAGGAGCGCACAGGCCAGCGCCGCCAGGACGCCAAGAGCGATCATCCCTATCGTGACATACAGGGACCCACGATCCGCCACGCTGGCCCCACCATTGCGTCCACGCCAGCGCCATCCGCGCGCCTCCTCTGGGCCAACCCAGATGGCAATGGCGATCCCCAGTGTGAGCGCATAGGGCCATGAGGTTACGGGCAGTGGGAGCATAGAAGCGAATCACCAGCCGTTGCGGTGAATCAGGGCTTCGATCGGTCTCCGTCTAATACGTCTGGCCGAGCCGCGCAGGGCGTTGGGATCTGACGGCGCAGGATAGCCCAAGCCAATCACGCCGATGGGCTTGAACGCCTCAGGCACATCGAACCGGGCGAGCAACTCCTTCTCCCCAGCGAAGATGCCGAAGAACCACGCGCCTAACCCTTCGTTGACTGCCGCGAGCAGGATCAGCATCGAGGCCATGCCCGCGTCGATATCCCAGTAGGGGACGGGCCAGCGCTCCGCCTGATCTAGCCCAAAGCCTGCCTTGTCTGGCTGTGAATAGCGCGCGAGATATGCGGAACGGTTGGAGAGTGGCAGAATCAGCGCAGGTGGCGCAATCAATCGGTCTTCGGGCGTCATCGGGTCGTTGGGATCTTCAGTGATGGTCCAGAATTCGGCGACAGCGGCGGGATCGTCGAGCACGAGAAACTCGTTTCCCTGAGTGAATCCTGCGGTGGGCGCGTGGAGCACGCTGACGAGCACACGATCCATGATCTCGCGCGGAACCGGGCGCTGATCGTAGGCGCGCACCGACTTGCGGC
>DATAOM010000379.1:0-11948 GCA_036265775.1 Ktedonobacterales bacterium
CTGAAGAGCTGTGGCTCTTCCCAGGCGGCGAAGTGGCCGCCCCGTTCGGCTTTGTTGAAGTAGGTGAGGTGGGGGTATGCCTTCTCGACCCAACTGCGCGGAGCCTGGAAGATCTCGTCGGGGAATGTGGTGAATCCGGCTGGGAGCGCGACTTCTGGACGTGGCTTGCCCGCCGCAAGCGCCTGGGCGCGTCCGAGCTCCCAGTAGGCACGCGCTGCCGAGGCCCCCGTGCCGGTCAACCAATACAGCGTGACGTTGTCGAGGATGTGGTCGCGGGTGAGATTGCCCGCGGACTGCCCCTCGAGGAAGGCGCGGGAGATCTTATAGTAGCTGTCCGTGTCGTGGTCGAGGAGCCATGCCGCCAGAGAGACTGGTGAATCCAGCAGGGCGTAGCCGATCGTCTGTGGCCGTGTGGCCTGCTCCAGGAAGTAGCCATAGCCGCTGGCACGGAAGGTGGCGAGCGCTTTGTCCGCCGCGCGTTCCTCCTCGGTGTCCGTCGAGTGGGGGGCACCAAGCGCCGGAGCGAGCAAGTTGGTGTGAATGCCAAGCAGCCCCGCGGGCGCCTGACGGCCCATCACATCGGTGACGATGGCGCCCAGATCGCCGCCCTGGGCGACGTAACGGGTATAACCCAGGCGGCGCATCAGCTCCGCCCAGGCCTGACCCACACGGCCGAAGTCCCAGCCCACCACGGTCGGCTCACTGGAAAAGCCGTAGCCGGGCAGCGAGGGCAGCACGAGGTCGAAGGCGTCTGCGGCTGAGCCGCCGTGCATGGTTGGGTCGGTGAGCGGCTCGATTGTCTCGAGCAGCTCGATGACCGAGCCAGGCCAGCCGTGTGTCATAAGCAGCGGCAGCGCGTTCTCATGCGGCGAGCCAACATGAATGAAGTGGATCTCTACGCCGTCAATCTCGGTCTTGAACTGCGGCAGCGCGTTGAGCTTCGCCTCGCACGCGCGCCAGTTGTACTCCGTCGTCCAATAGCGTGTGAGCGCCTGCAGCGTGGCCAATTGCACGCCCTGCGACCGGTCGGCGACGGGCTCCTTGCTTGGCAGTCGGGCGGCGGCGATGCGCCGTCGCAGGTCGTCAAGCGCGTCGTCCGAGATGTGAATTTGGAATGGGCGGATAGCGGGTTGGGTCATCGACTGTGTCATAGTGTCTCCTTACGTGACGGTGCGCTGTGTGGCGCGGCTCCGGATGGCGTCGTCGAGCAACAACCCTGGGCGACATCTAGATGCACGCGCTAGAGGACATGCTCTTGCTAATTCGGCCTCCTTTCCTCGTGGTGACGTCCGTGCGGCGACGGGGGAACGATCCCAGATCGCGTCATGTGCGACTGGTATCGAGGGTACATGGAGCACGTGCGTCGTCGCTTCTGTGGGTTCACTGGCGCGCGACGGTGGCGATCACGCCATTGCACAGGAATCACTGGCGTGAGAAGGAAGAATCACTGGGAGTGGCCGAGAATCGCAAGAGAGGGAAGCGCTATGCGGATGGGTGGCGCACAGCGAGCGCGGCGCTCAGTTCCCCACGCGATGCGATGCCGAGCTTCGGGAATATCCGATACAGATGGAACTCAACGGTACGATGAGAGAGGTAGAGTCGTTGCCCAATCTCGCGATTGGAGAGTCCCTCGGCAGCCAGCAGCGCGATCTGCAACTCTTGCGGCGTGAGACGGTCGCGCGCGCCTGGCTCATGGCGATGGCTGGTCTCTCCAGAGGCGCGCAATTCCTGGCGCGCGCGCTCCGCCCACGGAATGGCGCCGAGCGCGTCCAGCGCGTCACGGGCGCTGCGCAGCCATGTGCGCGACTCGATGATGCGTCGATGACGGCGCAGCCAGGCGCCATAGGCGAGCTGCAGGCGTTCCCGAGTGAGAACCAGGTTGCTCAGGTCGGCCTCCAGACCGGCTAGGAAGAGTGCCTCGGCTTCGTCGTCTCTAGCCAACAACGGTCGTACATAGCGCAGACCTGCGAGTAATACCGGGAACGGGCTCTGACTAGCGAGTGACTCCATCTCCTGCGTCATAGCGCGGGCCTGCTCGAGATGGCCGCTATGGATCGCCGCCTCCACCAGATCCGCAACCGCCCAGGAGCGCACGACGGGATGGTAGGCGATGTCTGTCGAGTCGAACACGCGCCACAGCTGCTCAAAGGCCTCGTTATAGCGACCTGCCGTAAGCGCGGCGGCTCCGCGCGCAGTCTGCGTGAGGGCGAGCAGCGGGTTCGCTGCTATTGTCCGTATCACCGCCTCCGCGTCGCTCGCGCTCGCCTCGGCGCGGGTCGTCTCGCCACGCAGGCCGTCCACCCCCGCGCCAATGGCCTGCGCCGTCGCCTCCCAGAGCGGTTCTCTGTGCTCCCGCGCCAGTCGCGCCGCCTCATCGGCCGCTGGCCGCGCAATCTGCCAGGCGCCGCTGTAGCGGGTGGCCAGCGCTTGCGCCACGAGTCCGTGGGATACCATTCCCAACTGTCCCCGCATTCGCAACGCGTCGATGGCCGGGCCGAGGAACTTTGCGGCGCGGTCGAAGGCGCCCACCGCCACGGCGGCGTGGCCGAATACATAGGCTGCAGCGGGATCTCCGCCATCCATCGGGAGGCGGGAGAGACGCTCGAGGACAGTGGCGCCGCGCTCGATCGGGGCAACTAAGGCGAGAATCGTCACGAGTTGGGGGTGCGTGTCGGCGATGGGGAGACGCTCTGCGACCGTGGCGACCAGCTCGCGCGTCTCAGGGTCAGGATTCGCCCAGAAACAGCGCAGGGAGATTTGCCACAGATAGTCCAGTGCGCGATCAACGTCTCCCTCCAGGCGCGCTCGCTCAGCCATCTCGACGAATGGGCGGACCCGTGCTGTCCCCGTCCACTGGGGGCCGTCTTGTAGGTTGACTTCGTGAAACCACAAAGCCTCCGCGCGATACTGCGGCAGATCGAGCGCCTCGAGATCGCGCAGGGGTCTGCGAGCAAGGTCGATGTCGACGTCAAATGCCCAATAGAAGGCTTGCAGCAACCAGGCGCCTTGCCGTTCAGGGTCGTTGCTGAGCCGCGCCGCGCGCTCGAGCGCCATGGCCGCAACCGCAAGCGCTCCCCGACGCATCGCCCGGTCCGCCGCCGCAGCAAGGTCAGAAGCCAGCTGTTCGTCATGCCCCGCGACGGCCGCGACGCGATGCCAAATGGCGCGGTCGGGCTGCTCCGCAAGGACAGCCGCCAGCGCCGTGTGCGCCTCGTGGCGCTGGACGGTGCTCACGGCCTGATAGAGCGCCGAGCGCATCAGCGGATGGCGGAAGCGAATAAAGCAGCCGTCGAAGTCGATTAACCCCGCCTGGATTGCTGGATCGAGATCGTTCTCGGAGATCGGCGCGCCGTCCGCGAGTATGGCGGCGGCGCCTTGTATCTCAGCCAAATCGCCGCTCTCATCCGCCGCCGCGGCGAGCAGGAGTTGGCGTGTCGCCATAGGTAACTCGGTGGCGCGCACGTGAAATGCACGCTCCAGGCGCTCGGTGAGAGGGAACCACGAGGGTAAGGGCTCGTCGCCCTCATACCTCTCCGCGCGCAGCGCCTTGGGGAGCTCGATGAGGGCGAGGGGATAGCCAGCCGCGTTCTCCAGGACGCGCGTTCGGATCGCAGGTTCCAGCGTGGCGACCTGCGCATCCAGCAGTGTTGCGGCGGCTGGCTCATCCAAGCCTTCTAAGTGGAGCTGGTCCAATTCGGCGTCAGTCAGCTCAGACGAGAAGCCGTCGCGCAGCGCGCAGACGAGGAGGATAGGGTCTGACGCTAAGCGGCGCGCGACGAAAGCAAGCACATTGCAGCTGGAGCGGTCGAGCCACTGCGCGTCGTCCACGACAACCAGAATCGGCGCATGTGCGGCGGCGCTTGACAGCAGGTTCAGGACCGCCAGGGCGATGAGAAAGAGATCGGGGCCACGAGCGGCAGGCGCCATACCGAACGCCGCCAGGAGCGCGTCGCGTTGAGGTTCAGGTAGGTCTGCGGCATCTTCGAGGATGGGCCGTAGTAGTTGATGCAGGCCGGCAAAAGGGAGATGGGTTTCCGACTGCACCCCGATGGCATACAGCTCGCGCAGCCCCTGGGTGCGCCCGCGCTCACGCGCAGCAGTGAGGAGCGCAGATTTGCCGATGCCCGCTCCGCCACGGACGAGGAGCGCCGCGCCACGTTCATTGACATGGTCGATAAGCTGCTCAAGCGCCTCTATCTCGCGTTCGCGGCCAATGAGGGCGTCCATGCCTGATCCCTTCCACCATCACCGCAGGTTTATCATACGGGGTCGTGGCTGAGCCGCTCGGTAGGTCTATCGAGCGTACACAGGATCGCTGTGCCATATCATAGCATCGCCTACTTCTGCCTCGCACCAGATCGCGATGGTTGGCGCTGGGGTGAGGCTGGCGCGAGCCTCTTCATTGAAGAGTTGTGGCGGTTCCCAGGCTCACAGTGCGAGCATACCCAAGCTAAGTGGTGTGCGCCCTCGCAAAACAAATAGTCCAAACGTGCTGGACCCTGTGATGAGCCCTGACAATCGTGAGAGCGGCTGAGGGAGCGCCGATCACAAGAGGAACGTGTCCTCGAATCATGGCAGCGCATGAGCCAGATCAAGAGCTTTGGCGTAACAAGCACTTACACATGCTGGACGGGCATTACTCTACTGGAGGAGGCCGCGCTGCGATGCCACCGCAACCGCTTGGGCGCGTGTGTCTACGGCCAATTTATTGAAAATGGTAGCCAGGTGGTAATTGACCGTGCTGGAAGCGATGCCAAGCTCGCGAGCGATCAACTTGCTGGAGAGGCCCGCCGCCACCAGCCGCAGCACCTCAAGTTCCCGCGCGGTCAGCGCCCCTGTACCTTCAATTCCCTGATCTAAGCGCCCACGCGTAGGCTGCATGAGGTAACGCGCGACTTCCTCCATCAGCTCCAGCGCAAGGGCAGCCACCTCCTCGAACCGCAGCGCCCGTCCAGCGCGGAGAGATGCTTCCCAGTCGCTGGGTCCAAGTTGTTCGCGCAGCCCAGACATGCCATGCTCTGCTGCCCAGCGCTCATAGATCCCAATTCCACCGCTGTCTGATCGCGCCAAACGACCCTCAACCGCAGCGAGTAGCTGGGCCTGCCGAGCGGGATCGGCGCGCCCACCTGAGAGCGTCAACGCCGCTCGTACGCCCATGCGAAGGAGATAGCGATCTCGCAGCGAGGCGCCTGTCTGCAGCGCCAGGCGCACATGCTCAATGGCGCGCGCAATGTCTCCCATTTGCCCTTTCGTGACCGCAAGACCGCAGCGCGCAGCCCCTGCAGCGCGCATATCCCCTGCCGTGGTCCACTGCTCCACTGCTTCTTCCTCCAGCGTGGCGGCTTCGGCGACTCTGCCCTCCTCAAGAGCATGCGCGCCGAGAAAGAAGAGCACAGTAGCGATAGCAAAGTGATCGCCCGATTCGCGTCCACGGCGCAGCGCATCATGCAACAGTCGCGCGCTCTCCGCCATATCTCTGGCGTACAGCGCTCCACCGCCGAGAAAGGCGAGCGCTTCCACGGCGGCGACGCGATCCTCGCGCTGCTCGGCCAGAGTTAGCGCCGCCTCCAGCATCTCCTGCGACCGCTCGAAGTCTCGCTGGTGCATGAGGAACACTCCAGCGTAGAACTGTCCTCGCATGCGCGCGGCTGGGTCGGCCCTTGGCGTCTTGGTGAGCGCTGCCTGTAACCAGTGTGCAGCGTCGGCATGGTAGCCGCGCATCAACCAAAAGTAGCCCAGGGCCCCTGCTAATCGGAGCGCCGCCTCTCGTTCTGCCTCGTCGTCCTGCTCAAGCAGCCAACGCATGGCTGCGCGCAGATTGTCATGCTCACGTTCCAGTCGCAGGCACCACACGCGCTGGTCGCGCCCGCGCAGGTGCGGCTCAGCCTGCTCGGCCAAAGCAATAAAGTAATGCGCATGGGCATGGTGGGCCGGTTCGAATGTCCCTCGAGCCGCTAACTGCTCTTCGGCAAACTCTCGCACGGTCTCTAGCATGGTGAACGACGGCTCGAGCTGCTCCTCCTCATCGCTCTGATCCTCCATGTTATCGGGTGCCAGCGGCTGCACGAGGCTCTTCTCCGCCAGCGACGCCAGTGTCTCCAGAGCGCTTGCTTCCCCCACCTGACCGTCGGTGTCACTCGCTACTGCGACAATGGCGTCGAGGCTCACGCGGCCAGCAAAGACCCCCAGACAAGTGAACAATCGACGCTCATTGTCGTTCAGCAGCTCGAAGCTCCAACCCACTGCCGCCTCTAAGCTTTGCTGTCGCGCCGGCGCGTCCGCCGCTTCCCAGCGCAGCAGGCGCAAGCGGTCTCCAAGCCGCTGCACGATGACCTGAAGTGGGAGCGTGGCCGTGCGGGCGGCGGCCAGCTCGAGCGCCAACGGCAAGCCGTCGAGCTGTGACGTCAGACGGGCAAGGAGTGGGGCGTGCTGCTCGCTGAAGGTGATATTTGGTTGCCGTGCGCGCGCCTGCTGCACGAAGAGCTCCACAGACGGAATGGCCGTCAATGTGTCCAGCGGCGGCAATGGTTCACTCAGATCAGGCACGGGGAGTGGCGCGATGCGAAACGTCCGTTCCGCGTGTAACTGGAGTGGCACACGGCTGGTCACCAGCAGCGCCAGTTTGGGACAGGCTGCAAGGAGTTGAGCAAAGTGAGGCGCAACAGCAGGCAAGATCTGCTCAGCATTGTCAAGGACCAACAACAGTTGATGGTCGCGCAGCGCCTCGGTGAGGCGCTCCAAGGAGGGCTGACTCCCTATTTCCTGCAGCCCCAGCGCAAGGGTGATCGCACTGATCGCTAAGTCAGCATCACGCATTGGCGTGAGGTCGACCAATATCACTCCATCGGAGAAGCGATCCCCGCCATCTCGCTCGATGCGGTGAATTGCCGCCAGAGCAAGACGTGTCTTTCCAACTCCTGCTGGGCCGACGAGTGTGAGCAGGCGGACGCCATCCTCGTTTAAGATCCGCAGGATCGTCTTCACCTCGTGAGAGCGGTCCACCAAGGGCGTTGGATACACCGACAACCATCTGATGTGCGGTCCAGGTGTCTCGTCAACGCGCTTGTCTACACTGCGAGCATCTACCGCCCGGTCAGCGACAGTAATGGCGCCCAGTGGTCGAGCCGCCGCATCGAAGGAAGCGCGCTCGGCATCTGAGAGTTGCAGTGCGTTGGCGAGCAGGTCCACCGTGGCGCCCCGCGGCGCGCGGCGCCGACCGTGCTCGAGCGCAGCGATGGTGTCCGCACTCACGCCTGCGCGCGCCGCCAGTTGTTCCTGGGTCAGCCTGGCCTTCGCGCGATGAAAGCGCAGCAGCGCGCCAAATGGCGCTGGTTCTCTCGTGGTCATGCAATCCGTCACCTGACAGCAGATTGGTGATTCTCCACGCCTGGGGGCTGCTTCGAGCGCCTTCGCCGAGTAACCAGTTTCGCCACAATCTGGAGTCGGCATTGTAGCACGGCGGCTTAGTGGCGCATCTACCGAATGCAAAGGAGTAAGATGGAAGAGGCAGGAGCAGCGCGTGCTATCGGATGGCGCCAGTGCCATCACTGCAGGCGCTAGAGGAGGCAAGGATGAAGCCACGAATCCATGTGATCACTTTAGCCGTCGGCGATCTGAATTGTGCGCTGGCGTTCTACCGCGACGGTCTGGGGCTGGAAACAAAGGGTGTCATTGGCGACGAGTTCGCTGGTGACGAGACTACCCCAGCGGGGGCGACCGTGACGTTTGACCTGCAGGGCGGACTGATGCTCGCCTTATACCCGCGCACTGAGTTGGCGAAGGACGCGACCATCCCGTTGGGACCACCCCAATCCGGCGAGTTCAGCATCGGCCACGCCGTTGCCAGTAAGGCAGCGGTGGATGCGTTGCTCGCGCAGGCTGCTGCCGCTGGCGCTACCGTGATCGATCAACCTCACGAGCGCCCGTGGGGCATTTATTCGGGCTACTTCCGTGATCTGGATGGCCACCTCTGGGAGGTCTTGTGGAATCCCGACCTTGTGCATATCTAACAGGTGTCCCAGTGGTGCATGCGCCACATTGACATGCAACAAAGTTGAGGAAGCGGAAGCGGTTGGGAGAGTTCACATCCAGGATCTTCCCCGATGCAGCACTAAATCGGCGCATCCATTGAAATCACAGCGTAGCAGCGTCACCTCATTGGAGTTCTGGGGCAGCACCGCTTCATCTCTTGGACTTCAACGTCATGATCGTCTGACCAGGGCACAAAAATAAGGCAGGTCACTCTGGATTGCCAGAGCAGCCTGCCTTGTGTGTTCTGGGTCAATTCTTTGACGGGACGCCAGATTTCTCTTCAGCACTCGACCTGACTGGGGGTAGTGACCCATTCTCTGCGCCGCCAATGACCTGCTCGACCTTTCGCAGGGTGGGCAGACTTGCAGTCCACTTTCCGACCGCGGGAGCCCAGGGGTCATCGCCGCTGGTGGATATGTGCAGTGTCGAGGATGGTCCAATGCTAGGCGCCGCACCTCACTCTGCCTGGCACATGTGTTGCGCCATGGTACCGCGGTCGCTCGCGGCCATCACGGTGTTCGCCCTTGGAACTGCTGACTTTGACACTGCGACTACTAACACAGTACAACGGTCTATTGTAGAGTGATAGAGGTCTCGAGACTAGGAGCCGAGACAAGGAAGCGGCCCAACGGAACGCGAGAGGACCTCTAGGAGCGGTTCTCGCCTTCGAAGTCACCGCCATCCCCGTCCGGATGTGGAGGGCGGCAAGTTGTTTTGCGCGGTCCCTCGGGAATAGGCGGCGCGGCGGAGCGTGTTCTCGCGCCACGCGGCCAATGTGCCTGATCACGTCCGACCTCGAGGCCACGCACGCTGAGCTCGTTGATCGTGGAGGGATGTGAGCGGTCCCCCACTTCGGAGCGCATGGATAGCCACTCGGCCCCAGACGGGCCGACCATAACCACCAACAACAGCTATGCGTCAAGCGACCTAGATGACAACAGCTGGCTGATCCAGGACGATCAGTAGCGCGCTCCAGGATGACGCCGTTCTTTCCCGGCAAGATCTACTGTGCGCCGCGACCGTTGCTGCATGCTGAGTACGCCTGGAAGTCCGGAAGAGGATGAGAAGGCTGGATGGCGACGATGGCGACCTTGCAACGTATTGTGTTGGGCGAGGGCTAAAAGCTCGCCAGCAGTTCATGCCGAGTGTTGCTAGACCGCCAAGAGGAAGGGGCCGTTCATCCTCAGGCCTCATGGGCGGGGCCTTCTGGCCCAGTAAGTTCGGTCTCCTAAATTGGTAAACACTCCTACTCGCTGAGAGGAGTGCTGTTGACGGAGGATCCTCTCAGTTGTCGAAAGGAACCGCGCATGTCGCAACGGTACGCGACCTATTACGCCATGGTCCGCGCTCACGGGGAGCGCTGGGACGACAGCCGCCCTCTGCGTCAACAGGAGCAATACGAGGAGCACATGGCGTTCCTGGATGCTCTGGCTGACGATGGATTCGTCATCCTGGGTGGGACACTCGGTGAGCGGGAGGAGCAGTTCCTCTTCATCTTCGCTGCAGAAAATGCGGGCGCGGTCGAGGAGCGGCTCGCAGAGGATCCATGGACGCGACTGAGGATCGTGCGCACAGTATCGGTCGAACGCTGGAACATCACTGTGCAAAGCGCGTGACTCAGTCAACCGGCGCAGTGGCCGAAGCACAGTCAACCAACTTCGTCTGCCTGCGCCTTTCTGGCGCACACCTATCCAGCGGCGCCAGTGGCGATCTTCGTGACAGTCGTCGTTTTCAAACCGAAAGGGAGCACGAGAATGAAAGCGGTTCGCCTGCATGGACGTGGAGGTCCAGAGCAGTTAGTCTACGAGGAGGCGCCACAGCCGCAGCCTGGCGCCGGCGAAGTGCTCGCGCGCGTCGGCGCGTCGGGCGTCATCGCCACTGAAGTGAAGTGGGATGAGACCTACCAGAGTGTGACTGGCGCGCCACGTCCCTTCCCCATTCCCGGACGTGACCTCGCTGGCATGGTCGCCGCGGTTGGCCCTGGCGTCACGGATCTCACCGCGGGCGACACCGTCTACGCCATGCTCGGCTACGGTCGCGATGGGGCAGAGGCAGAGTACGCGATCGCTCAGCCCAGCGAGCTCGCTCCCCGGCCGCGCACGCTGGACGACATCCAGGCGGCGGCGGTGCCGCTCTCGGCGCTCACCGCCTGGCAGGCGCTCTTCGATCACGGGGGCCTCGCGTCAGGACAGACCGCGCTAATTCATGGGGCCGCAGGGGGCGTTGGCGTCATCGCGACGCAGTTGGCGCGCTGGAAGGGGGCGCGCGTCATCACGACCGCCTCAGCCCGTAATGTGGACTTCGTGCGCACATTGGGCGCTGATGAGGTTATTGACTACGCGACGACCTCCTTTGAGGAGGTGGTCCACGATGTCGATGTCGTCTTCGACACCGTGGGTGGGGACACCCTGGCGCGCTCCTGGCAGGTGGTAAAGCCGGGCGGCGCCTTGGTCTCCGTCGTCAGCCCGCTC
This sequence comes from Ktedonobacterales bacterium, assembly GCA_036265775.1. Taxonomy (GTDB): domain Bacteria; phylum Chloroflexota; class Ktedonobacteria; order Ktedonobacterales; family JADMIN01; genus DASWAC01. The sequence goes on from DATAOM010000379.1 coordinate 10,503, forward strand.
AGCGGCCAGCCGCTGCGAGACGACATCCGCTACGTCTACTTCATCGTCGAGCCGAGTGGCGCGCAGTTACGCGAGATCGGCGCGCTCATTGACGCGGGGCAGGTACGCCCCGTCGTCGACCAGGTGTTTCCGCTCGCACAGGCGCGCCAGGCGTATGAGGCGGCGGCGACTGGGCATCCTCGCGGCAAGATCGTCATCACCGTGGGGTGACTTCGATGGGCGGCAGTCGGTCCGGGTGGCCGTCGATGGCGCCGTACGAAGATGTGTGGCGCTGAGAAAGCCTTGAAGTAGGCATCGCTTCCAGCATTATGCTGGCCCGGCGAGGAGCAAGAGAGCGCTCGCTGTCCTTCCCGATAGGTCCCGCGTCCCTGCAGTAGGCTGGTGACCTTGATGCCGTCAGGTGAGCGATGAGCGGCTGTACTGCACACCATTCACTCCGATCGATCCAATGTTCTCCAAAAAGGACATAATGACGGTATCACCTTATTTAGCGTGGCGCTGAAATAGAAAGGCAATGTGAGGATGGCAGACGAGAACAAGGTGCGATCATTCAACGAGGACATGGGTGAAGTGCTCGACCGCCTACGCGAGGCAGAGGAGTTGATGGGATACTTTCTCAGCAGTCCTCCAGAGACGCCTTTACCCACTTGGGCGCCCAAGCTGGTCGAGCAATGGATCGTCGCTATCAGTGGCGTCCGTGAGGATATCGAGACGCGCCTCGGCCTCCCTGAAGACAACTAGCTGACCAAGTAGTCGACCGCCCCGCCAAGAGCGGAACTCTGGACGGGGCGAGCCAGATCATAGCCAAGCCATGAAGGAAGGCGCGATGAGTGAGAATTCCGAGTTGACCCCTGCAGTACTGGAAGAGTTGCACACAGCGCTTCATGCGCGGCAAGCAGATCTGCAGCGACAGATTGCTGACTTGCGACAGAGCCAGCAGGGGACAGTGGATCAGCCTGAGGACGCGACCTACAACGACCCCAGCGATTCAGGTGATGCCAGCGTGGATCTGCAAGATCGTGAAGACACATCCGATACACTCGGTGCTCTGCAGGGGCAGTTGGACGAAGTCGAGCACGCCTTGGCGAAATTCGCAGTTGGGACGTATGGCGTCTGTGAACGCTGCGGGCGGCCGATTCCGCTGGCGCGGCTCCGTGTCCTGCCGGAGGCGCGCTACGACGTCGAGTATGAGGAGGATGTCGAGGCAGGCAGAGCGCCTCGTTGAGGAAACAGGTCTGTACCGAACCCAGTGAGACGGAACGGAACGGAGCGCAACTGTTTTGCACATCCTAGGTTAGGGGCTCGACCGCTTCGCGGGCTTCTTGTCGAGGGAGAATGTGTACCTGTCACTCCCTTCAGGCGTACAGCCCAGGCAAGTCTCACCGCTTCACTTCTTGCGCTTCACCGTAATGATCTTCTAACCAGCGCACAAAATAAGGCAGGTCA
>DATAOM010000380.1:0-3438 GCA_036265775.1 Ktedonobacterales bacterium
GTCGCGGACTTCGCGGCGTATGGCGAGCAAGTCTTCGGCATGCAGGGTGGCGAGGAGGATCGGAAGGACGGCGTGCGGAGGGTGATGGGTCAATTCGAGCCGGGACGCGTCATCGAGATCGCCCACCGGACATATCAGCGCCTTGCTTGAGCGCGCAGCTACAAGGAGCGCTCGTAGGTCTGGACGCCGTTCGGCCCGGCGACATGCACGCGCTCGGTCATCATCACGAAGAGACCGTGGTCCACGACGCCGGTGATGTTCTTGATCGCGCTCGCCATGCCCGCCGGATCGCGAATGGCTCCGAACGCGCAATCGAGCACGTAATTTCCACCGTCGGTGACGAATGGCGCTGTGCTGGTTGTCTCGCCTGCCGCTGTCGGAGCGGTGCGCAATACGGGACGCGCGCCCAACTGCTCCAGGCGCGTGGCGGTGTGCCGCCAGCCAAAGGGAATCACCTCGACGGGGATCGGGCCGGTCGCGCCGATGGTCTGCACGACCTTGGTCGCATCCACGACGATGACACGGTAGCGGCTAGCCGCCGCGACCATCTTCTCGCGCAGTAGCGCCCCGCCATGTCCCTTCACGAGGTCGAGGCTCGGCAGCAACACCTCATCCGCGCCATCAATGCTCATATCCAGCGTCGTGACGGCGTCCAGATCAGCCAGGGGAATGCCGAGTGAGACGGCGAGTTGCCGCGTGCGCTCGCTGGTAGGGACGCCAGTGACACGTAGCCCCTCGTTCTTGATACGCTGCGCCAGCGCCTGTATCGCCATCTCCGCCGTCGAGCCGCTGCCCAGTCCCAGCGTCGCGCCGTTGGCCACACGATCGGCGGCGAACGCGGCTGCCTCGCGCTTCCAGGCGAGTTGCGTCTCTGGAGAAACGGGGCCGGTTGCGGGCTGCGGCTGCGGATCCACTTGGCGACTCCTTGCGCTTGATGAGGGAGCGAACTACATCATGGGAAGCTGTCTGCCAGATCCCGGCGAGATGGATTGTCCGGCGCGTATCCGGCGGGCGAGCGCGCGATCTTTCGCAGCCTCCTGAAAGAGCAGCGGGAAAGGACGGTGAAACTCGCGATCAAACTGGCGCGCTTTCTGCTCAATGTACGCCGAGCGGCGCTCATGGGCCTGTGCATACAGTGCGAGTTTCTCGCCATCCGGCAGGTCAGCGAGCAGCAGGTACGCCAGGACGAAGTCGGGCTTGCCGCGTTCAGTGTACTCGCTCGCCTTTTCGGCGGAGTTGGCCCCTTCGGCTACTTCTCGTTCTACAATCTCGCCGATCGCAGGACGCAGCAGCGGGCGGTAGAGCGCCGCAAAGCTTGGAGTTGACTCGCCAGCGCCGTTTTCGCTCATGATCGCGTCCTTTCCTGTTCCGCTCGTATTATACCGAACGACACAGGCCATCATCACGAGCGACGCTGGGCGTGTCTACGCCGTTACGCGCGGCGCAGATCCAGTACATACTCAGTGAAGCAGCCGCCCACCGCAAGCACCCTGGCTTCATCTTCACGCTCGATAATGACGCCATTCGCGCCACTCCACGTGCGAAGCGTCTCACGCACGGTATCTGAGCTTGTGATGACACGGATCATTGTTCCAACTGGGGCCGCAGCGAGAAACCGCGCTACATCTTTCAGCACAATGTCGCCTGGAACAAGATCGTACTGCAGCACAATGGGCGACTCCTCAGGTATGGCGCCATCCGTGCGCGAGCGACAGACCCAGCCGCTAGGCATGCGCGCTATCTCCTCATAGAGAGGGCCAACTACTCGCGGCGCGTATTGGCGCTCTCCACCACTGCTGAGTCCTCCTCACTCTCAGCATCATACGCATAGTTGCGGGCAAAGCGTGAGCGCCTGGCAGGCTCGTCGGGGAGGCGATACGGCGCAAGGAGCGCCGCCACAGAGCGCGGCGCGAGCCCCTCGACTCTCGTTCCCTCTTCAGTCTCGTTCTGCCGCAGCACGCGACCGCGCCTGCGCCACTGCTCCAGCAAATCGCCGCGAGAGTACGGCACGAGCGCGCGCAGGTAGAGCATATCCTCTGTGAGGACCTCGCCGATCTTCGCCAGCAGCGCCTCTAGCCCGTGCCCCGTAATGGCGGAGACGGCGACAGCGTTCGGGTAGATCGTGGTATCCAGGCTGGTGGCGGGATCGGCGAGCAGGTCGATCTTGTTCAGCGCGGTGATACGCGGCTTGTCAGATGCGCCTAGCTCCTCCAAAACATCATTGACGGTCTGGCTCTGCTCGACGGCGTTCTCGTGCGTAGCATCTACGACTTCGAGTAGCGCATCGGCCTCGACTACCTCCTCCAGCGTGGCGCGAAAGGCGGCGACGAGCGTGGTCGGCAGCTTCTGGATGAAGCCGACGGTGTCGCTCAGCAGGATCTGCTGGCCACCCGGCAGCGCCACCTGACGTGTCGTCGGGTCGAGTGTTGCGAAGAGCTTGTTCTCCGCTGTCACGCGCGCCGAGGTCAGCGCGTTGAAGAGCGTGGACTTGCCCGCGTTGGTGTAGCCGACAATCGCCACGGTCGGGATGGCCTGCGCCGCGCGCTGGCGACGTTGCTGCGCGCGCTGCTGGCGGACGCCCTCCAGGCTGCGGCGTACCTCCGCGATGCGCGAGCGAATGCGCCGCCGATCAATCTCCAGTTTGGTCTCGCCAGGGCCGCGCACGCCAATCGCGCCGCCGACGCCGCCACCCCCAGAGCCGCGCGAGCCGCCACCGACGCGCGAGAGGTCTTTGCCGCGCCCTGTCAGCCGGGGCAGCCGATATTCGAGCTGCGCTAACTCCACCTGCAACTGGCCCTCACGCGTGCGCGCGTGCTGGGCGAAGATGTCGAGGATCAGAGCCGTGCGGTCGATGACGCGCAGATCGGTCAACTCTTCGAGGTTGCGCTGCTGCGTCGGCGAGAGCTCGTCATCCACGATCAGCAGGTCGAGGTCTAACTCGGCGCGTAGCGCCGCCAACTCATGCGCGCGCCCACGTCCGATATAGAGCGCGGAGTTTGGCCGGGAGAGCCGCTGCACGGCGCTGCCGACGACCTCTGCTCCCGCTGTGCGCGCTAATGCAGCAAGCTCGTCAAGCGAGTCATGCGCGTCCCACAAGCTGTCCGCGTTGGGAATCTCGACCGCGATCAGAAACGCGCGCTCAGGGCGTTGTTCGTCCTTGAGTGAGATGATTCTATCTGTCTTCGCCGTAGGTTGTACTCCTGTGATCTCCCGCACCGCGCAATACCGGGTGATGCCGCGGTGCGAGCTAGCCCCCTGAAAAAGTGTACCGCCGTACCGTATCACAGTCATGAGGCCGCCGACACTGAGAAATCTACAGGTGTATTCGTATCAGGCCGCACGTAGGAATCAAACGAATGCACGCAAGCGTGCGGTGGGCGCCATCTACGCGATAAAATGCGCTTCATAGCAGCGTCATGTGATTGATTACTCAGGCGA
>DATAOM010000381.1:0-5209 GCA_036265775.1 Ktedonobacterales bacterium
CATCAACGCCGCGCTCGGCGTCACGATACGTGGCGCCGGGCTGATGCGCGCTCGCGGCGGCATGTGGGGCTTCTGGCAGAAGTTTCGCGCGCACTATCAGGAATTGGGCGGCGTGTTGCGGGTCGGCTGCGCGGTGGAGCACATCGAGGGACAATACGGCGACTTCCAGATCCTGACGCGCCGTGGCGAGTTTCGCGCGCGGCAGGTGGTCAGCGCCGTGCCCGCGTCGCTGACCGCACAGCTCGCGCCAGACCTGATTGGAGAGCGCCTCGCGCCCTATGTACGCCGCGACGAGACCGCCCTGGGCGGCGCGCTGGTCGTCTTCCTCGGCGTCCCGGAGGCGCAGGTCGCGGGCCAGCCATTCACTCACCATCAGTTGCTCCAGGATTACGCACTGCCGCTCGGCAATGGCAACAACATGTTCATCTCCGTCTCGGCCTCCGGCGACGAGGAGAGCGCGCCCGCCGGACATCGCGCGGTGATGATCTCCACGCATTGCGCGTTGGACCCATGGGAGAACCTGCCACCAGACGCATATCAGGCCAGGAAGCGCGCGGCTGGAGATGCGCTGGTCGCGCTCGCCCGGCGCGTCTATCCGTCCCTTGGCGAGAACGCCCTCGTCTATGAAGTCGCCACACCCAACACGTATATGCGCTATGTGCGCCGTCCTCGTGGAGCCGTCGGCGGCGTGCGCCAGACCCTGTTCAATACGAACCAGCGCGCCATTCCCCACGCGCTCGGCGTTCCCGGCTTCTGGCTCGCCGGCGACACGACCTGGCCGGGCCTCGGCACGGTCGCCTGTGTCCTTGGCAGCCGCATCATCGCCGACGGCGCGCTGTCCCTCGCCACCGCATCCAGAGTCGAGCGGGCGCTTTTCTCGATTGCGTCAGGAGGCCATAGATGACCGATCTGATCGACACGACGACTCCAGCAGCCGCCGATGTGCGCCTGCCCACCCTGCGCGAACTTGGCGACGACCTGCTCGTGACCACGCCGCGCCAGCGGTGGGTCGCCCTGGCGCGGCCTTTCGTCGGCGTCGCGCTCTACGCGCTGGCGTGGGCGCTCGGCCTGTGGTGGCTCTCGCCACTGATCGTCTTTCTCATCTTCGTCGCCGTCGTCACCGTGACGCACGACGTGGTGCACGGCACACTGGGGCTGAACCGGCGGCAGACGGATTGGGCGCTCTTCCTGACAGGGCTGGTCCTGCTAGAAAGCGGCCACGCCTACCGCACGACGCACCTCCAGCATCACAAGGTCTTCCCCAGCGACGACGACCCCGAAGGCTATCCGGCCAAGATCAGCCTTGTCGGCGCAGTCCTCTATGGGCCAGTGTTCCTGGCGCGGCTCTGGTTCTGGGCGTTCCAGCGCAACGCCCGGCGTCCCGGCCAGCGCGTCTGGCTCCTCGTCGAGGCGCTGATGCCGCCGCTTGCCATCGCTGGCGGCGTCCTGCTCTGGAGCACGACACCCGCGCTGCTCGTCTACGCCGCGCTCGCCATCGTCGGGAGCTGGGTCTATCCGCTACTGACCGTCCACCTGCCGCACAGAAACTTCGGCGACACACCACTCAGCCAGACGCACACCCTGCGCGGGACGATCATTCCGGCGCTCTTTCTGGAGTTGACCTATCACCTGGAGCATCACCTCTATCCCCAGGTTCCGAGCCACCATCTGAAGGAACTGGCGCGCCGCCTCGATCCTTTCTTCGACCGCGCGGGCGTGGTGCGCTGGCGCGTGCCATAGCCAGTGACACCGATAGCGCATCGATAAACGCCAGGGGCCGTAGCGAATGTGGGCGAGCGTGGGCGCACCTGACATGGCATCGAGCACACTCACACCAGCAGGTGGAGTTCTTGCAGGGCATGTGTGAAGGGCGTGTCCCGATCCGCGAGCCACTCGATACAGCTCTCGGGGTTGACAATCACCCCGTCGTGCGCCAGCGGGATCAGTGCAGGCGCCACCCAACTCACCAGGTAGGTCTGACGGGTAGGATGGAGGGGATCGGCCACGTAGAGTACCCAGGAATCCCAGGGTGGAACGTTATCGTCGTCGAAGAATCGCCGGGAGCCGACCGCTGCCGCGCCGTCACTGAGCGTTTCATCAGGATAGAAGACTAGGAGGTGACCGCCAGCTAGTTCGGTTGCCGGCGTCAGCGGATACACACCGGCTTCCTGCAGCAAGCGGGAGCGGGCCTGAACGAGGCGAGCGACGCATTCCTGGCGCTGAGGGACGGAGAGATGGTAATCGAGTGGGCCTGGCTCCAGGGCCGTCGTGCGCAGACACCGCTCGGGGTCAGAGATAGTCGCGCGCGTAGCGCACCAGGCGATCGCCTCGGCTAAGGAATGGCGAAACGCTGTCAACAGATCCAGGTGGTCCATGCTTGTCTCCACCGACATTTCGGACTGGCGACCAGACGTGCGCGATAGATCGCGCCCCTACAGATAAAATGCCACGACGAAAACTTGTCCCTGAAAACTTGTCCCTACGGCTTCTTCTCTGGCTCGCGGATGCGCAGATGCAGGTCGCGCAGTTGCTCCTCCGCCACCGGCGAGGGCGCGCGCATCAAGGCGTCCTGCCCGTTCTGCATCTTCGGGAAGGCGGTCACGTCGCGAATCGTCTCGCCATTGGCCAGCAGCATCACCAGTCGGTCGATGCCCAGCGCGATGCCGCCGTGGGGTGGCGCGCCCAACTCGAAGGCTTCGAGCATGTGGCCGAACTGCTCCTCGATCTCGTCGTCGGAGAGGCCGAAGAGGCGGAACATCGTGCGCTGCAGCTCCGGGACGTTGATGCGGATGCTGCCACCGCCGACCTCGTAGCCGTTGCAGACGATGTCGTACTGTCGCGCGATAGCCTTAAGCGGCTCGGTCTCCAGATACGCCTCATGTCCCGGCTGCATGCCGGAGAATGGGTTGTGCGTCGCGTGGTAGCGCTGCGCGCCGTTCTCCTCGATCACCTCCAGCAGCGGGAAGTCCACCACCCAGCAGAGCGCCATCTCCTCGGGATCGATCAGCTTCAACTGCTCGCCCATGCGCACGCGCAGCCGCCAGAGCACGTCGTTGGCCACCTTGGCGTCGTCGGCGACAAAGAGCAGCAGGTCACCCGTCTCGCCACCCAGCGCGCTGACAATCGCGCCTAGCTCCTCTTCGCTCATGAACTTCGTTAGCGGCGACTTCGGCCCGTCCGGCAGGAGCGCCAGCGTCACCAACCCCTTCGCGCCATACTGCTTGGCGAACTCGATCAGCTCGTCGGTCTCCTTGCGTGTCGCGCTCGCTAGACCAGGGACGCGCAGCCCCTTCACCACGCCGCCACGCTCCAGCGCGTCATGGAAGACCTTGAACGTCCCCGCGCGCGCCTGCTCGCCCAACTCCACCAGCGGCAGATCGAAGCGCAGGTCGGGGTGGTCCGTGCCGTAGCGGCGCAGGCATTCCTCATAGCTAATGTGCGGGAAGGGCGTCTGGCGGATGCGCTTCTTGGTCGTCGTCTCGATGAGGTCGATCAGCAGCGCCTCGATCAGCCCCATCACGTCGGCTTCATCGACGAATGACATCTCCAGGTCGAGCTGCGTGAACTCCGGCTGGCGATCCGCGCGCAGGTCTTCGTCGCGGAAGCAGCGCGCGATCTGGAAGTAGCGGTCGATCCCCGCGACCATCAGCAACTGCTTGAACTGCTGCGGCGCCTGGGGCAATGCATAGAACTGGCCGGGGTAGAGCCGGCTCGGCACGAGGTAATCGCGTGCGCCCTCTGGTGTGCTCTTGGTCAGGATCGGCGTCTCGACCTCGATGAAACCGTGCTCGTCCAGATAGTCGCGAATGAACTTGACCGCCCGGTGGCGTAATGTGATGTTGGCCGCCATGCTCCCACGCCGTAGGTCCAGATAGCGGTAGCGCAGCCGCAGCGCCTCGTCCGCCTCGACGTAGTCCGAGATGGGGAACGGCAGCGTCTTCGCCGTGTTCAATACCTCGACGCGCTGCGCCTCGACCTCGATCTCGCCGGTGGCCAGCGCCGGATTCTCCTTGCCCGGCAGCCGCTTCGCCACCACGCCCTCGACGCGCAAGACGTACTCCAGCCGCGTCTCGACGGCGACGCGATGCGCCTCGGCGGCTTCCGGCGAGCGCTCAGGATCGATGACGACCTGCGTCAGGCCGTAGCGGTCGCGCAGGTCGATGAAGATGAGCTTGCCATAGTCGCGGCGATGCGCCACCCAGCCGGCGAGGACGACGCGCTGGCCCTCGTTGGCGGCGGTCAACTCGCCACAGGTGACGGTGCGCAGGGCGGTGGCATGGGATGAGCTATCGGATGATGTCTCGGATGAGGCGATTTTACGAGGAGTATGTCCAGGCACGGAGGATCTCTTTCTCACGAGTGCGGATGGCGCGACGCAGGCGAGTCTCGTCCACGAGCGCGGGATAAACGGTTGGCGCACCTATTATATGCGCGAACAGACAAAAGCGCGCCAACTCCCGCTTTGCCCAGGAAGCGGAAGCCAGCGCACTATCGAACGGTCCACGCTAGGCGTCGGGAGCGACGTACTCGACCACTTTGCCACCAACCCACTGGAAGAGATAGGGTTTGCCATTGGCCGAGACAACCGTCAGTCCGCTGACATCCTGCCGGGAAGTAGCTTGCAGGTACTGCGCGTTGAACTCCAGTCCCGATGCGCTCGCGGTGAAGCGCAAGATGCGGTCGCCCGTCACGTCGGCCAGGTAGAGATGCGTCGGGCTGCCAGGATCGACGCCGAGCACGCTCGTCGTGGGGAAATGCGTCCCGCTTGTGTCGGCGGCGGTCACGGGCGTCGGCACGGGCGTCGCGGCGGCGTAGTTGGTGGGATCGAATCCAGATGTCGCCAACGGCTGCGGAGCCTTCACCGGCAGCGACTTATAGGTCTGGCTGCTGTCAAGCTGACCGAGCGTTCCATTGGAGAGCAGCAGATACAGCGGCCCGTTCGTCGCCACGGCCGAGGCGGCCTCGTGGTCCAACTTGACGTTCTTCGGCGGGTTTTTCGTCACGTCGCCAGAGAAGACAAACACACCCGCCTGTCCGTTCGATCCCGCGCCGTACGTGACGTAGAAGGTACCGCCACTTTCAGCCAGATGTGTTGGCTTCTCGCCGTTCGTCGTCGGCACGGTGAACCTGTTCTCCACTTTGAACGCCACTGGAGCATTGGGAACCGAGGCGTCTGGCGTGATGGAGAACACGGCGTACGCGCTGTTGG
>DATAOM010000382.1:0-5584 GCA_036265775.1 Ktedonobacterales bacterium
GGGGGAGAGGTTATGCCTCAGCGCGGCTCGTCGCTGGCGAGCGATAGCCCAGCGCCGCAAGCTGGCGCTCCAGCGCATCCATGCACGCCGCGATCTCCGGCTCGTGGACGTAGCCAAGGTGGCCGATGCGGATGATCTGCCCCTCCAGCCGCTCCTGCCCGCCTGCGATGATCACGCCTTCTTGTTCGCGCAGCGCCTTCGTCAGCGCCTTGCCTTCGATGCCCGCCGGAACCTTGATTGCCGTGACGGTGTTCGAGGCATGCGCTGGTTCCGCGAAGAGTTCCAGCCCCATCGCCTGAGCGCGCGACCGCGTCAGATCGGCGACGCGCTGGTGGCGGGCGAAGATCGCCTCGCGTCCCTCCGCGCGCATCATCCCCAGCGCCACGTCCAGCCCGAAGTAGAGGCTCACCGGCGGCGTGTAGGGCGTCTGCCCCTTCTCCAGCGACTTGCGCGCCGTGCGGAAGTCCCAATAGAAGCGTGGCAGCGTGGCTTTCTCTGTCGCCGCCCAGGCGCGCTCGCTCACGCCGATCATCGCCAGCCCTGGCGGGACCATCCAACCCTTCTGCGCGCCGGTGAAGACTACATCCAGATCCCAGGCATCCATCTGCAGATCGACGCAACTTAGCGAACTGACCGCATCGACCACCAGCAGGATGTCGGGACGTTGCGCGCGGATTGCCGTTGCCAGCGCCTGGAGGTCGTTCGTGACGCCGGTCGAGGTCTCGTTATGGGTCAGCAGGACGCCCTTTGCGTTCGGCAGCGCATCCAGCGCGGCGGCGACCTGCGCGGGATCGGCGGCCTGTCCCCAGGCAACCTCGTGGCGCGTGACCTTCAGCCCGAACGCCTCAGCAATCTTCGCCAGGCGATTGCCGAAGACGCCGATGGTCACGGCGAGGACCTCGTCGCCCGGCGAGAAGACGTTGACGACCGCCGCCTCCATCGCGCCGCTGCCCGCGGAGGGGAAGCCGAGCACGGGCTGGCTGGTCTGAAAGAAGTGTTGCAGTCCCTCGGTCACTCGTCCAATGATCGCGGCGAACTCCGGCCCACGATGGTTGATCATCGGGCGGGAGAGTGCGGCGGCCACTTCAGGCGGAATCGGCGTGGGACCGGGAATACGCAGGTTCTGTTCCATTCGGGTCTTGCCTCTCGTGTCTCGCAGGCCAATCATGCCAATACCGTAGCGCAGGGCGAGCGCCCCGTTGCGCCAATCCCACTTAGCCTGAGTATAGGGATGGGTCTTAGGAGTGTCAAACGAGATAGACTGAAATTGTCGCGAGCTAGCGCATTCCCTGCCCTCAGATATCACCGCATGCGGTGAGGCATGCGCTGGCTCTTGCCAGTCTTTCCATTGCCGGTCTCTCGCCTGTGTGCGAGAATATGCCCGCCGGACACTGGCGCCTTGCCAAGCCCCATACTGTTTGTGGGTTTCGCGCTCCATCGGTCGCGTGGATAGCTGGCGCGTGCGAAGAGGTGGCGCAAACGAGGGGGTCGCGGATACGACGAGTGGATACACCCGGCGATTTCTGAGCGACGACAGTGGAACGGAGAACGAGCATGAGCGCGCCCGACGAGCAAGGGCGGCTGTTGAGCCACCTCAAGGACTCCTTCACCTCGATCTATCTGACGGTCCTCAGCATCGTCCAGGGCGTCGCCCTGACAACTCTGGCGGTGGTGGTCGCCGACGGCTACACCCAATTCACGCCGGTGCAATGGGCGCTCGTCTTGCTGACGTTCCTCATCCTGATCATCATCTGGAACCATGTGACCACCGACGCCATGACCTGGACCTGGATCCCCGACTTTCGCGATTCGGCTATCCCCTTTCTGCTCGGCGCGTTCGAGCTCTATCAGGCATTTGCGATCGTCGCCGGCCTAGGCCCCTGGCTGTTTGGCATGGCCGCAGGGGCCACGTTCGCAGTGCTGGAATTCTTCCACGTGGGACGTCAGGTGCGGCTGGGGACTCCGAACCCCGAGATGTTTCGCCTCTTTCGAAGGCGTGGCCTAGCTGACTTGCTGCAAGGCGTCGTGGGTATCGGCGTCTTCCTCGCGCTTGGCGCGGCAAGCGTCGCCATCGAGGACACTGGGACCATTCTGCCCTGGGTCGCCGTGCTCATTACCGCTTTGTGGCTGGGCGCCTATGTGCTGCGTACGACGCTCTATTGGCGTGCGCTCGTGGCGCTGGCTCGCAGCGGCAGGTTACCAAACGACATACCGCTCAGTCGGCTCGTCGGTCTGCCGTTGCGCTGAACCCCGTCGAGATCAACCTGGAATCTCAAGACGCTGCCGGCAAGTTACCCCACAATCTCGTGCGCGGCGATGATCGTGCGTGCGACCAGATTGACGCCGAAGTGGTAAGCTAGTTCGCGCTCGTCGCGTCCAGTCAGGACAATCAGGTCGCAGCGCTTGCCCGGCGCCAGGCTGCCAACCTTGTCCTGCATGCCAAGAGCCGCCGCGCCGCCAAGTGTCGCCGCCGTGATTGCCTCGTCCAGCGTCATGCCCATTGCGCTGACGGCGAGCGCGATCATCATCTGCATGCTCTCGCAGTAGCTCGTGCCGGGATTGAAGTCGGTCGCCAGCGCGACGCGCAGGCCGTGGTCGTAGAAGCGCCGCGCGGCAGGATAGGGTATCGAGAGGCTGAAGGAGCAGCCCGGCAGCAGCGTCGCGGTGACGTTTGCCTGCCGCAGAGCATCTAGCTCGTCGTCGCTGGCGAAGTCGAGATGATCGGCGGAGACCGCGCCAAGCTCGGCCGCCAGCCGCGCGCCGCCGGAGGGGCCAAGTTGGTTCGCATGCAGCTTGAGCAGATAGCCCAGTTCGCGCGCGCGCTCAAGGATGCGCCGCGTCTCTTCGACGGTGAAGGCCGTCGCCTCGCAGAAGACGTCGCAGAAGCGCGCTTTGCCGGCGAAGGCGGGCAGCATCTCCTCGACCACGAGGTCCACGTAGCGCGCGCGATCATCGGGCGCGCCGCGAAACTCCGGCGGGATCGTGTGCGCGCCGAGGAAGGTCTGGACGACAGCGGGAAGCACTGGCTTCTCGGCCAGCGCGTTCATCAGAGCGAGACAGCGCGTCTCGGTCTCGGTATCCAGCCCGTAGCCGGTCTTGCCCTCGACGGTCGTCGTCCCATACGCCGCGAACGAGCGCAGCCTGGCGTAGGCGAGATCGGCCAGCTCATCGTCGCTCGCCGCGCGCGTAGCGCGCACCGTGCTGAGGATGCCGCGTCCCTGCCGCGCTAGCTCTTCGTAGGAGACGCCAGCGTGGCGCAACTGAAACTCCTCGGCGCGGTCGCCCGCGAAGACGAAGTGCGTGTGCGAATCCACGAATCCCGGCAGGACGGCGCGCCCACCAGCGTCCACGATCTGCGCGCCGCTGAGATCAACCTGAGTCGCCAGCGCGTCCTCCGGCCCGACCCAGACGATGCGCCCGCCCCGCGCCGCGACAGCCCCGCGCTCGATCACGCCTAGCGGCCCCACGCCTTTTTCCGGTTCAAGCGTAACGAGCCGGCTGACATTGGTGAGCGCCCAATCGGCGGGAAGAGGCGGCGTCATGACTTACTTCTTCTCGTTATGCAACTTGGCGTGGAGGGCGGCGGCGACGTTGGGTGTCACGATGCCGTCAAGGTCGCCATCCAGCCGGGCGACCTCTTTCAAAAGCGACGCGCTGACGAAGAGATGCCGCAGCGACGTAATAACCATCAGCGTCTCGATCTCCGGAGCCAGCTTGCGGTTCATCAGCGCCTGCTGGAACTCCAGTTCAAAATCGGTGACGGCCCGCAGCCCGCGCACAATCGCCTGCGCCCCTACCGAGCGCGCGAATTCGACGACCAATCCGCTGAACGGCTCGACGCGCACGTTGCCGATCTGCTCGTCCGCTAGCGCCTCGCGCCACATCGCGACACGTTCCTCCAGCGAGAAGAGCAGATTCTTCGAGGGAGTCGCATAGACGGCGACAACCAGTTCATCGACGAGGTGGGCGGCGCGGCTAGCGATGTCGATATGCCCGCGATGCACAGGGTCAAATGAGCCGGGATACACCGCGATCAGGCGCCTTCGCTCCTGCTCCACGTCCGAAGATGTGTCCGCGCTACCTTGCCGCACTGGCTCTCGCTCGCTTTCCACTGCGCCGTCTCCGTCGCTCTGGCTCTCTGTCTACCCTATCGTACCGTCTGCCGCATTGTACCCACGCCGCCTGTTGGTGTCTACCGTCAGCGTCCGCAATGCGCGTCCAGCGTTCGCGGTCGTTCTCGGCGACGCGTCCCACTCGTCCGATGATAGAAGCGTAGTAGTTCTTATGGGCGCGTTGGCGCCCGCAGACGACAATGGTAGAATGCGAAGCGATCCACCGGCCACGGAGTCTGCCGTGCCATGGGGACGCAGGAGATACGAGGACTACATGGACGGATGGGATGGACGGCGCGATACAGCCAGGGACGGCAGAAGCGCGGCGGACGCATGGAACCATGAGGGAAACCAGCGCAGCGCGTGGGATGAGCAGGGAAGACCACCTGGACCACCGCGAGGCCAACCACCGCGCTATCCGCCCAATAACAATTCCGGCTGGCCTGGTGACCCCTATCGCACAAACGCTACCGACGAGCAGAACATCAACCCACCATGGGAAAGCGAAAGCATGCGCTATCCCGTTCCACCTGCGCCTGAACCGTCCGGACCGGCTCCCGAATGGCAGTGGAGCGGCGTCGAAAGCACCTATCCCGGCTTGAGCATGGACGACATGACCGGTACAGGGAAAGTACCTGTCATCCCCCTCCAGTCCACCGACAGCGCCTGGTCCGGCGGCGTACACGCGCCCAGGCGCCCGACGACGGAGAAGGTCCCTGCCGCGTCTGTCGGGACCATCGTCGCCTCAGCGGGCGCCGCAGTGGCCGAAGACGTCGAGGTGGACGAGCAGCCCTCGTCGGCAATGCGCGCGCTGCGTGCGGGGAATCTTGTACGGGCGACGGCCATCGTGAGTGGAGCGTTGCTGCTCAGCCGCGTGTTGGGCCTCTTCCGCACGACGCTCTTCGCCGCCACCTTCGGCCTCAGCATGGAGGCGGACGCCTTCACCAACGCCTTCGTTTTCCCGGAGCTCATCTTCAATATCGTCGCCGGTGGCGCGTTGGCCTCCGCCTTCATTCCCGTCTTTACCGGCTACCTGATCGAGAAGAAGGACCGCCGGACGGCCTGGCACATCGCCAGCGCCGCGCTCAACCTCAGCATCGCCGCGCTCACCATCCTTGCAATCATCGGTTTCATTTTCACCCCGCAGATCATGAGCGTGATCCTGCCTTCCTACTTTGCCCCTGGGGCCGACCAGGCTGAGGCGGAACTCATCGTTAGCCTGACGCGTGTCATGCTCCTCCAGCCGATCTTCCTTGGTGGGGCGACGGTCGCGGTGGCGATCTTGCAAGCGCGCCAGTCATTCGTCTTGCCCGCCATCGCCCAGGTGCTCTACACAGCTAGTCTCATCCTGGGCATCCTGGCGACCATCGCCGACCGGCGCTGGGGTATCTTTGGCGGCTTCTTCGAGGGCACTCGCGGCATCTACGGTCCAGCGTTTGGCGTCGTGCTCGGCGCATTCCTGCAACTCATCA
>DATAOM010000383.1:0-4735 GCA_036265775.1 Ktedonobacterales bacterium
CATCAATGGAGACATGCGTAAGACCTTCAAGTACCGCCTCTATCCCACCAAGCAACAGCAGCGCCTCCTCGAAGCGCAACTGGAGGAGTGCCGCTGGCTGTACAACCACTTGCTCGCCGAACGCAAGAGCGCATGGGAGGAGCGGCAGGAATCGGTACGGCTCTACGATCAGCAGGCGACGTTGCCCGCGCTGAAAGCGGCGCGTCCCGCGTTGGCTGGCGTCCAATCGCAAGTGTTGCAGAATGTCGCCGTACGCATTGACCTCGCCTTCCAGGCGTTCTTTCGTCGTGTACGCACCGGCGAGAACCCCGGCTATCCCCGTTTTCGCGGCAAAGGACGCTATGCAAGCATCACCTTTCCACAGGTTCCAGTGGGATGTCGTCTGGATGTTGACAACAAACGGTTGCGCATTGCCAACGTCGGCCAGGTCAAGATACTTTTGCATCGCCCGTTGGACGGCGCGGCCAAGACGGCGACCATCACGCGCAGCAGTACCGTCAAATGGTACGTCTGCTTCTCGTGTGAGTGCGCGGAGCCAGCGCCCTTGCCTGCCACTGGGCAGCAGGTGGGTGTTGACGTGGGGCTAAAGACGTTTGCCACCTTCAGCAGTGGGCAGGAGATCGCTAACCCACGCTTCTTCCGTCGTGAGGAGAAGGCGCTCGCTAAGGTACAACGCGCTCATAGCCAGTTGGAAAAAGGCACACCGGAGCGTGCCAAACATCGGCATGCGGTGGCGCGCGTTCACGAACGGATTGCTTGGCGACGGAGCGACTTCACCCATCAGCATAGCCGTCGCATCGCCAACAGCTACGACCTGATCGCTGTCGAGGATTTGTCGGTCAACCTGATGGTACACAACCATTGTCTCGCCAAGAGCATTCATGACGTAGCGTGGAGCCAGTTCGCCAGCCTCCTTGCGTACAAGGCAGCATGGGCCGGTCGCAAGTATGTGGCGGTGAACCCTGCGTATACGAGTCAAGATTGCTCGCAGTGTGGACACCGGAAGACGGATCTTTCTCTCGCTGATCGCACGTACACCTGCCCCTGTTGTGGACTGATTCTCGACCGAGACCTCAACGCAAGTCTGAACATTTTGAGAGTGGGGCAACACTCTCTGGCCTCGGCCTAGAAGCTCCCGGCTTTAGCCGGGGGAGTTGTCACTCCAGTAGGGCAGGATAAGGGACACCTGAGATGGACGAAGCTGAGTTCGTTGAGCGCATGACGCTCATAGCGCGCGACGAGGCGGTGGAAGTTCCCTCGCCAGGCAAAGAGCCGCTGGATCTTCCAGCGCCTCCTGTAGCGCCGCAGTGATCGGCCATCTCGGAACCATTCGCGGCTAGCGTACTCCCGAGGAATGCAGTTGTGAGGGTGGGCCGTTTAGCGCGGTGGGCGCGATGTGCATCGGGATGGTCTCGTGCAGGGCGGTCTCGTCCAGGTCATCGTCGGAATAGATGATGTTGACCCAGTTCTCGCTGGAAAGCACCGGGGCGCTAGCGGCGGCGGCCAACCAACTGGACGCGCTGGCGGAGGCGGCCCATTCAGTGGTATGGAGCGGGTTCTCCAGGCTCTCGGAGGGGTCGGCGCCGACAACGGGAATACGGGCGAAGGTTCCCGTCTGGCCTTTGAAGGGCAGTTGCACGCCGACGCGTGAGGTGACGATGCTGACGAGACTGAGGATCTCGTCGTCGCGGACGAGTTTGAGCGAGTAGGCGACCGCCGCGTAGGTAATCGCGCCATAGATCATGGAGGCGAAGAGACCTACCTCCGCAACGCGCGAGAAGAGGATGACGACCGGAACCATCACGGCGGTGGCAATCAGGCAGCGGGCGGCGTACCAGGCGTCCCAGCGGCTAAAAACGCCCTTGGGGCGCAGGTAGAGCGCGCCGCCGAACATGACCAACTCCGTCGCGACTGTCACCACCGCCGCGCCGATGGCGGCGTTGCCAAAGCGAGCCTGCGTGAACGGAATCGCCCAGAGGTTGACGAGCGGGTTGAAGATTCCGGCGATGACGCCGACGACCGTCCAGGCGCGCTGGCGCGCGGCGGCGATAAGGGCGGTGCCGAGGATCATGTCAATGGCGACCAGCGGCACGTTGAGCGCGAGGATGCGTAGCAGGATCGAGACCGGCTCGAAACCCTTCGGATAGTGGAGGAGATCGGTAACCTGATTGGAGAGGACCATCACGGCCGCGCCCGCGGGCAGGGCGACCAGCGTGACGAGTCGGAGGCTACGCGAGACCATATCGCGGAATTTAGGGGAATCGGCGTTGCGCTCGGCGGAGAGGGCGGGAAGAAGCGGCGCGACGACAATCATGGGGAGGAAGAGGGGGATGTTGGTGAGGCGGCTGGCGGCGGCGTACCAACCGACGACGGCGTCGGCGTCATGGGGGACCATGGCCTTGATCATGGTAATATCGACCTGCCAGTAGAAGAGCAGGACGACGGACCAGGCGAAGAAGGGCAGGCCGCCGAGCAGGATGGCGCGCCAGAGCGTGGGGTCTATGTGGAAGTTGAGATGGAGCCGGGGGAGCGCGTAGATGGCCATGACGACGAAGATGGCGACCTCGGAGAGCGCGCTGAAGGCGGCGATAACCACGAGCGAGATATTGAAGTGCATTCCCGCGAGGACGAGGCCAGTATCGAGCGCGGCGCCGCCGAGCATGATGAACGCAGGTATCTTCATGATCTGCAGGCCGGTCAGCCCGGAGGAGAGCGTGGCGGAGAGCGACGAGATGGAGGTGGCGAGGAGCAAGAGCAGCGTCACCTGGAGCATTAGTGGGCTGTCGTCGAGCAAGGGTACGACGATGATCGCCACCGCCGAGCAGACGAGGATCAGGGGAAGTTGGAGCAGCAGGGTGTTGAAGGTGAGGCGTCCGGCCATCTCTGGCTCGCGGGGGATGCGCCAGCTCAGGTAGGTGCCGGTGCCGAGCTTCATGCCGAGGGCGAAGAAGCCGACGAAGGCCAGAGCGAAGCTATAGAGGCCGAATTCGTTGACCCCCAGGTAGCGTGGCAACGCGATGGTCAGGACCAGGGTGATGATCCAGTTGCCGACCTGATTGATGAAGAGCGCGATAATATTGCGAACGACCCGCATGCCTATCCCCTATACGCTGTCTCTTACGCTGTCTATTCGGCGTACACAGCCCCCACCTCCCGCCACATTGCGGTGTTCTTCAGGCCCACCATGGCCCCTTTGGCTTTGCCGGCTTTGTTTGGCGCACATGCAGACACAAACGGCTTCACTGTACGCCATGGGTTGGCGCTGTCTGGTTACGACTCCGTAAAGGGACGGTTAAGACCAGGCGCCGACAGTAACCCTCTACGTGAGAGGTCGCACGGTTGGCCGCGCTCGCCAGAGGATTCCAGAGCGGATTCCTGTGAGGTTTCCTGGCAGGCGGCTGGGCAGATAATTCCTCTTTCTACAACGAAGATGACGTGTCTTGGGATACGACCAAGAAGATGATCAGGCCGGATGTGTCTCCGCTGCCTGGTATTCCTGGAGTTGATCCCAAGCGTGGTAGGAGCTGCGCACCAGCGGGCCGCTCTCGACGTGGCGGAAGCCCATCTCCCGTCCGATGCGCGCGTACTCACGGAATTCGTCCGGGGTGACGTAGCGATCGATGGGGAGGTGGTCTTTGGTCGGGCGCAGGTATTGCCCGATGGTGATGATGTCTATCTCCCGCGCGCGCAGGTCGCGCAGCAGGTCCACAATCTCGTCGTGTGTCTCGCCGAGGCCGAGCATGAAGCCGGTCTTGGTGGGCGTCTGGGGACGCATCTCCTTGGCCCAGGAGAGCACGTCGAGCGAACGCGTGTAGATGGCCTGTGGGCGCACGCGCCGGTAGAGCCGCGGGGCGGTCTCGACGTTGTGGCTGAAGACGTCGGGGCGGGCGTCCATGAGGATCTGCAGGGCGTCGCGCGAGCCTTTGAAGTCGGAGGCGAGGACCTCGACGGCGCAGTCGGGGTTGGCGCGGCGGATGTGGCGGATGGTGGCGGCGAAAAGGGTGGCGCCGCCGTCGCGTAGCTCGTCGCGGTTGACCATGGTGATGACGACGTGCTTGAGGTTCATCTGGGCGACGGCCTCGGCGACGCGACGCGGCTCTTCCCAATCGAGCGCGAGGGGGCGTCCGGTGGCGACGGCGCAGAAGCCGCAACTGCGGGTGCAGGTGTCGCCGAGGATCATAAAGGTGGCGACGCCGTGGCTCCAGCATTCGGCGATGTTGGGGCAGCGGGCCTCCTCGCAGACGGTGTGCAGGGCCTTGCTGCGCATGAGGGTCTTGAGGCCATCGTAGGTCTCGCCGGTGGGGACGCGGACGCGCAGCCAGTCGGGGCGGTTTTTGAGAGAATCGGTGGGAATGATGGCCATGCGAGCGAGTCCTTCGAGGAGGGGTTTGCCGGGGAATGGGCGCGCCGGAATGGGTGAGTGGTCGGCGCGGACGGACGCTGGCATTGTAGCAGCGAATGGCGCGTTGCGCAACCGGCGCACGGCTGGTGTGAGATATTACCGTTCTGTGGTGTGAGGCGCGCCCTCAGGGCGAAACAGGTGTGTTGTTGACTGCTACAATGGAATCCGCCGGCGCCGAGGCAAGGGATAGAAGCAGTTACATGGAAGGAATCTATGGCCAGCGCTGCCTTCCGCCGCCGCATAAGGGCGCTGGGGCAGCCGAGCCAGAGGAGGTAGCAGGTGGCGCACAGCATACCAGCGGCGCCGCAGGCCATGCCACATCGCAGGGTCGCC
>DATAOM010000384.1:0-2668 GCA_036265775.1 Ktedonobacterales bacterium
GCTCGACGATTTCGCTGGCGATGTCGCCAATCTGGCCACCGAGATGGTCCTGCGCGACCTGCCCGCGCCGGTCCTCATCGGGCACTCGCTTGGCGGGGGAATCATCGAGCGCCATATCGACCAGCGCACGCTCAACATGCCCGCAGGGGTCCTGCTTGCGCCGTTCCCGCGCGGCGATGGCTGGAGACTCGCCACCAACGCCGCCATCAAGACGTTTGGCTTCTCGCGTATGGCGCGCATTCTCTTCACCCACGACACCAGCCTGATGTACGAAAACGCCGAGGTAGCGCGTCGCGCCTTCTTCGCCGCCGACACGCCGGAGGAGGTGACGCGCGCCTACTGGGAGCGCCTTCAGCCGGAGTCGTGGATGAGCGGCGACGTGGGCCGTATCGCTGGTTCCCCGCCGCTGGCTAATGCGGATATCCCGCTGCTCTTCGTCTCAGGCGCGGAGGATAAGGTCTTCCCGCCAGAAGCGATCAAGCGCACGGCGGAAGCGTATGGCGGCGATTTCGTCGAGGTAGAGGGCGTGGCGCACGAGATGATGCTCGACACACATTGGGAGAGCGCTGCCGAGGCGATCTTGGGCTGGCTGAATGCGACGCTTGCCGCGAAGTGAAGTTGCACCTTCCAGACTGCGATACTATACGAAAGGATTACATTGGCAAGCACAGGAGAATTACCGTGGCCGACGCACAAGCGCAACGTGAGAGAATGCGCGAGTTCTGGAATACGTATGCGCCGCTCTACCGCGAGTTTCTCGCCAAAACGGGGTATCACTCGGACGACGCGGCGATGGAGCAGTGGCTGATCGCCCATCTCAACATTGGGCAGGGATCGCAGGTGATGGACCTGGCCTGTGGCAACGGCAATCCGTCATTGCTCATCGCGTCGCTCGTCGGCCCAACCGGGACCGTGCTCGGCCTGGATCTCTCCCCTGTGATGATCGAGGCCGCGCGAGCGCGCGCCAAAGAACTGAGTCTAAGCAACGTTTCGTACGCCCTTATCGACGATGAGACACGCCTGCCGGTTGAGCCGGAAGGCTTCGATGCGGCGATCTGCCAGATGGGCATCTTCTTTATGCCTAATCCCATCCAGGCGCTCATTGCGCTGAGAGAGGCGGTGAAGCCTGGTGGACGTGTCGGTCTGGCCACCTGGGGAGATGATCGCTCCAACGGTTTGCTCACTGTGCCGCGCGAGATCATCGCGCGGCATACCAGCACGCCTTTTCCGCCACGCGCGCGTCCGGCGGTGTTGACCTCAGTAGAGGAGCTACGCGACGCATATGAGCAGGCGGGGTTGCGCTTTATAGAAGCGATCCATCTCATGATTCCTGCGCGTGAGGCGCCAGACGCCGCGACCTGCTGGGAGCGCCTGATTCGTGGCAGCCCGTTGGAGCAGATGCTGGCGCAGGAACCTCCCGAGGTCGTCGAGGCTATCCAGCGCGACGCCGTCGAATCGCTGGAGCGCTACTGCAGTGGCGAGGAGATCCGCGTTATGAGCGAGGTCAGCTGCTCCGTCGCCGAGCGGCCATGATCTGGCACAGCGCTAGCCGAGATCGCGGATGACGCGGCAGGGATTGCCGGCGGCGAGGACGTTGGCTGGGATGTCGCGGTTGACGACGCTGCCCGCGCCAATGGTCGTGTTCGCGCCGATGGTCACACCGGCCAGGATCATCGCGCCCGCGCCGAGCCAGACGTTATCGCCAATCGTGATCGGCGCGCCTAGCTCCGGCCCCAGGGTACGTTGCGCCGCCTCCAGCGGGTGGGTCGCCGCGCAGATCTGCACGTTTGGCCCGCACTGCACATTGTCGCCGATGCGCACGTAATTGCAGTCGAGGATGACGCCGCCGAAGTTCATGAAGAAGCCGTCGCCGATGGAGATGTAGGTTCCGTAATCGCAGTGGAACGGCGGCTCGATAGTGATACCCGCGCCTGCGTGGCCCAGCAGTTCGCGCAGGAGTTCCAGACGCCGCTCCGGCTCCTCCTCGGTCGTCGCGTTGTAGAGCCGCGTCAGGCGGCGAGCGCGGCGGCGCTCCTGAGTCAGCGCGGGATCGGCGGCGACATAGAGTTCGCCCGCCAGCATCTTCTCGCGCTCGGTTCTCTCCGATTTCTCCGCTGGGCGCTCATCCATGCGCTAGCCCACAAGCTCCGCCAGCCGGTCCACCTGATCCAGCTCGGCGATGGTCGGCCACATCACCACCTCATCCGCGCCAGCGTCTTCAAACGCCTTGATCGTCGCTCGCACTGCCTCAATCGTGCTGGGAAAGCCACCGGCGATACGTTCGGCATACGGCCCCAGGAAGCCATAGTAGTCCTGCAGATAGACGGCTCCGCGCTCAGCGGCGTTCTCGCCCAGGCCGAAGTAGGACGCGCCGACGAAGCGCGGCTTGCCCGAACGCCCCGCCTGCATCCAGGCGTCGAGCGCCGCCGCGTAGCTTCCCTTCGCCTGCTCAGGCGCGCCACCGCCGGAGACATAGCCGGCGCCCCAGCGCGCGAGCCGCTGAATCGCGGCGGGTGTATAGCCGCCAATGAGGATCTCTGGCCCACCCTGCTGCGTGGGCTTCGGGCCGATGGAGCCAATGTCCTCAGAGAGGCGCTCGCCCGACCAGATTTTGCTCATCGTCTCCAGTTGCGTGTCGAAGATCTTGCCACGCTGATGGAAGTCAACG
>DATAOM010000385.1:0-3926 GCA_036265775.1 Ktedonobacterales bacterium
TGGGGATACTGCGTCGGGACGTGTCCGCGCTCGGCCAGCTCCTGCCGTCGGAGTTCCGTCGCGGCGGCCAGGTTGGCGGCGAGTTTCTGGCAGAGCGCCTGCACGCTCTGGCTATGGAGGGCGTACTGCCCACCCTTGGTCGCCTGCTCAAGGTCGCCCGCGCTCATCCACTGCCCCCGTGCGCGCGCCTGAGCGTGCAAGGACAGCAGTGTGGTCCACAGTCGCCCCGCTTCGAGCCGCAGCGCTCGACACTGGGCGAGCGTAGCAGGAGTGAGGCCGCGCAGGGGAATGAGACGCACAATGCATGGCGTGTTCGTCTGCTTGTAGGGCATACCAGCGCCTCCTCCCGCATTGGCACAAAGGATACTCGCTAGAACAGATGTTTGTCAACGCAGAGGCGGGCGAGTTATCTCCCGCCTGAAGGCATGGGAATTCTTGCCCTTTGCCTGTAAGGCGCGACTGTCTACCAGCCAGATGAGTGAGTCCCGATGCCACAGGAAACGCCATATTTCACCAAACTCGCCGCCGCGTATGTGCGCGGAAGGCTGGGCATGAGCATACCCGCCGATCTGCTCGATACGCCGCTGGAGGAGTTGAGTGAGGCGCAACTCGACGCGGTAATCGCGGCGGGACAGGACACTGGACTGCGGCTGCATCGCTTCAAGCGCACGATGGGCCTGGCGCGCGTACGCAAGACGCTGGGCGCGCTGCGCGGGCTGACGCCCGAAGGACTGCTGGATGTCGGCAGCGGGCGCGGCGCATTCCTCTGGCCACTGCTCGACGCCTTCCCCAATCTGCCTGTGACGACGCTCGACCTGCTGGCGCATCGTATTGCGGACATGGAGGCCGTGCGCGTTGGTGGCGTCTGGCGGCTGCAGCCGGTACTAGGCGACGCGACCGCCATGCCGTTTGAGGATCGCGCCTTCGATGGCGTCACGGCGCTGGAGGTGTTGGAGCATATTCCTGACGCCGGGCGCGCATTAGCTGAATGCTGCCGCGTCGCGCGTCGGTTCGTGATCGTCTCGTGTCCGAGCAGGCCAGACGACAATCCTGAGCATATCCACCTCTTCGACCCACGCGACCTGGCGCGGCGGTTTGCGGCGCAGGGCTTCGCGCGGGTCACGACCGAGCAGGTGCTCAACCACGTCATCCTCGTCGCGCGGCGGAGCGCCCCATGAGCGAGATCCACAAGTATCCGCGCACGCGGCACATCGAGGGGTCGGGGTTGCAGCCCGGCGATGACCCGGAGTGCGCGCCGTTCGCCGACCTTGCGGGACGGCGCCTGGTGGTCGAGGAGAAGATGGACGGCGCGAACAGCGCGATCAGCTTCGCGCCCGATGGCAGGCTATTGCTCCAGAGTCGCGGACATTACCTGACTGGCGGCCCACGCGAGCGCCAGTTCGATCTGCTGAAACAGTGGGCAAATCGCTACGCCGGGCCGCTGTGGGAGACACTGGGCGACCGCTACGTGCTCTATGGAGAGTGGCTCTATGCGCGTCACACCATCTTCTACACCGATCTGCCGCACTACTTCCTGGAGTTCGACGCGCTGGACACCTCAGATGGCGTTTTCTTGAGCACGCCAGCGCGACAAGAGTTATTGCGTAAATCGCCGCTCGTGCGTTCCGTGCGCGTGCTGCATGAGGGAACGGTGGCTTCCGCTGAAGCACTCGTGGCGCTGATCGGGCCATCGGCGTTCGTCTCTGGCGCTCCCGCTGAGCGGCTCCGCGCTGCGGCGAGGGCGCGTGATCTGGATCCCGAGCAGGCGCTGCGCGAGTCGGACCTGAGCGGGCTGATGGAGGGGCTGTATATCAAGGTGGAGGAAAACGGCGCGGTGGTCGAGCGCTACAAGTATGTGCGCGCGGGATTCTTACAGACTGTGTTTGACTCCGAGAGCCACTGGATGGATCGTCCGCTCATCCCCAACCAACTCGCGCCCGGCGTCTCGCTCTGGGATGGAGGCGAGTGATGCCTGACACCACAGCGCCTGCGTGGGCGTTTCCTGGCTGCCCGGAGCCGCCAGACTGGCCGCTCGATTGGGAGGCGCTACCCCGGCGGTTCGCATGGCTGCGCGCGTTGGAGGGAACGCCACAGGAGCCGGACTATCACGCCGAGGGTGATGTCCTGACGCATACGCGCTTGGTCGCCGAGGCGCTGATCGCTGATGGCGGCTGGCGCGCCTTGGAGCCAGAGCGGCGCTCAGTTCTCTTCGCGGCGGCGCTGCTGCACGATGTCGCCAAGCCCGCCTGCACGCAGATCGCGGCTGATGGCGGTATCAGCTCGCCGGGACATGCGCGCGCCGGGGCGACGATGACACGCGAGATTCTAACACGCGGCGAGGGTTTCATGGACGCCATGCCCTTTCCACAGCGTGAGGCAGTGGCGCGGCTCGTGCGGTCGCATGGCTTGCCACTGTGGTTTCTGGAGAAGCGCGATCCCCAGCGCGCCGTTCTCGCGGCGAGCATGAGCGCACAACTGGACGAGGTGGCGGCGCTGGCCGAGGCGGATGTGCGTGGTCGCATCTGCGCCGACCAGCAGGGATTGCTGGACCGGGTGGCGCTCTTTCGTTCGTACTGCGAGGAGCAGGCGTGCCTGGCGCAGCCATATGTCTTCGCCAGCGACCACAGCCGCTTCGTGTACTTTCGTGACCCAACCAAGGCGCCAACCTACGCCGCGTATGACGATACAGCCTGTGAAGTGACCTTGATGTCGGGGCTGCCAGGCGCGGGCAAAGATACCTGGATCGCGCGGTATGCGTCCGATCTGCCAGTGATCTCGCTGGACGTGATTCGCCGCGAGCTGAAGGTGACGCCAGCGGACGACCAGGGCGCGGTGGCGGCGCTGGCGAAGTCAAGAGCGCGCGAACTGCTGCGCCGCCAGCAATCCTTCATCTGGAACGCCACGAATGTCACTCGCACACTGCGAACTGCCCTCATCGATCTCTTCGCCGCTTATCACGCGCGCATCCGCATCGTCTATGTAGACGCGCCATGGGAGGTGATCTTGTGGCGCAACCAGGAGCGCGAGTCAAGCGTGCCGGAGCCGGTGATCGCGCGCATGCTGCGCAAACTGGAGGTTCCCGATCTCACCGAGGCGCACGCGGTCGAGTGGGTCTGGCGTGAGTAGAGACGTCGCCATTCTTCGCCTTGTCACAAGGCAGCGATGTCAGGACTTTGACTCCGCCGCTCATGTGTCACTCTTCCAGGTCATAAGCGCGCGCTCTTGCGTTAAGGGTGTTTGCGGACCACATTGACGCTGGCGAAGTGTGTCGATCTCGGCGCCAGCCCATTCGTCAAATGACTGATGCAGAGGATGCCTCTTCATCAGGCGCACATAGGACGCTTACGCGGGAGGGAACGTTGCGATGAAGTATATGCTGCTGTTTTTCGCGGATGAAGACGCCTGGATGGAGATATCCGAGGAAGCGCGCGCTGCCGCCATTGAACGGATCGGCGCCTGGTATGGACAACATGCGCAAGCCGGCCGCATTATCGAAGGGCGCCGGCTCCGTGGTAAAGGGACAGCGACTACCGTTCGGCTTGGGCCTGCAGGTCGTAGCGAAGAACCGACCATCGTCGATGGCCCTTTCATCGAGGCGAAGGAGGCGATCGGGAGCTATGCCATTGTCTCAGTAGCCGACCTCGATGAGGCGATGAGTCTTGCCAAGAGCTGGCCCGGTGGAGGAGTGATCGAGATCAGACCGGTGGTGGAGGAATGAGCGACGTGTCGAAGGGACTATCCCGTGCGCGGAAGTGGCTTGAAAATGAGACCAGGCGGGGCTATGACTCCTGGTGGATGATACTGTTGTCCTGGAGGCGCTCGCTGAAATTGGTCGTGAGCACGTGGCGCGCCTGACAGCAACCATGACGAGACTCCTCGGCGATTTTGACCTCGCCGAGGAATCCGTTCAGGACGCCCTGCTTATG
>DATAOM010000386.1:0-4291 GCA_036265775.1 Ktedonobacterales bacterium
TGATGTTCGGTCGTATTCGGGCTCGTGGGTTGGCCTGCAAGCGGTGGCCTGATCTCCCATTCAGGGATGGTGAAGCCGCGCGACGAGACGACGGGCGTCTCGGCTCCGGCCAGCACGGCCTCGCGCGTGGCGCGCTGCACGGCGGCGTAGACCTGGCGCTCGCGCAGGAAGCGTATCTCGGTCTTGGCCGGATGCACGTTGACATCAATTAGCGCTGGATCGAGGCTGATGTTGACCACCGCGACGGGATGGCGTCCGGTGAGCAGGAGTGAGTGGTAGGCTTCCTCGACAGCGAAGCTGAGCGTGCGGCTCTGCACCCAGCGGCGGTTAACGAAGAACGACATGTACTGGCGCGTCGCCTTGTAGCACGTCGGTTTGCTGACGTAGCCGGAGACGACCGGGCGTTCACCCGCCGTTTCGGCGCTGGCTGTCTCATCTTCGTCCGATGCGCCAAGTGGTGTCATCTGCTCGGCGACGCTCAGCCCATAGACGGCGGCGATCACGTTGCGTAGCTTGCCGTCGCCCGCCGTCAGCAGCGTCTGCCGTCCCTCGCTGGTCACGACGAAGCGTATCTCGGGATACGCCAGGGCATATTGCTCGACGAGTTGCATGCAGCGTCCGGTCTCGGTCGCGCGCGTCTTGAGGAACTTGAGCCGCGCGGGGACAGAGGCGAAGAGGCCGCGTACCGTGACACTCGTTCCCTTTGTTGCGCCGGTCGCTGAGACTTCGGACGCGACGCCTTCATTTACTGTAATCTGCGCGCCGATCTCGGCATCGACTGGACGCGAGACGAGCATGACGCTGGAGACCGCCGCGATACTGGCGAGCGCCTCGCCCCGGAAGCCGAGCGTCGTGATGCGCTCCAGGTCGTCGAGCGCGCCGATCTTGCTGGTGGCGTGACGCGCGAAGGCGAGTGGCAAGTCCTCGCGCGCGAGGCCGGCGCCATCGTCGGTGACGCGGATGAGGTCCAGCCCGCCGCCCATCAGGTCAACGCGAATCTGGCGCGCGCTGGCGTCGATGGCGTTCTCGACCAGTTCCTTGACCACGGCGGCCGGGCGTTCGACAACCTCACCGGCGGCAATCTTGGCGGCGACATCCTGCGGCAGGCGCCGTATCGTCATGCTGACCTGACCTAACCCCCCCACCCCCTTCCCTCGCAGGGAAGGGGGAACCACGCTCAACGGCTATCCGTAGGAGCACGATCCGTCGCGCCCGTTGCGCCTTATGACATTGATCTCATTGTACGTCACGCGAGGGGACGGGCCGCCCGGAGATGTACCGGCTGTCGCAGACGACGAAGCGCCAGGGCCGTTCTGCGGCGCGCGTGATGCCGATTCGCGGCGTGGCGGCGATGAGCAGGTCAGGCGCATCAGTTGTTTCTCTGACCCAGAGGGCATCGCTGGCGAGATCGGTTCCATTGTCGGCGGTGGTTATGCCTAGCGCCTGGCAGAGCCGCCCCGGCCCGCGCGCCAGGTCGCGATCAGTGATGTGGTCGCCACGCCGCTCGCGCATGATGTCCAGGCCCGCAGTCGGCTGTACGGCGCGCAGGAGCACCGCGCTCGCCTGCCCTTCTGGACCAGTCACCGCGTTGATGCAGTAGTGCATGCCATAGGTGAAATACACATACGCGTACCCCGGCGGCCCGAACATCACCGCGTTGCGCGGGGTGCGCCCGCGCCAAGCGTGCGATGCGGGATCGTTTGCGCCGTCATACGCCTCCGTCTCGACGATGATTCCCGCCGTCAGCCCGGCCTCCGTGCGCCGCCAGAGCGTCTTGCCGAGCAGGTCGCGCGCCACCTCGACCGAAGAGCGGCCATAGAAGGCGTGCGAAAGTGGCAACAGTGGTCTATCTGTCACATCACATCTTTCGGTTGACTTGTTCCACTGCTTATCCGGTTAGAAAACATCCCACAGGACGAGCGCAGACAATGCCTGCGTGGTTACCCAGATGTCGCGTTCGGGGCCATCTTCACTCGTCCATCCGCCATCTGGTCGTTGCTGCTCGCCAAGCAAAGTCAGGGCTTTCACGATGGTCGGATGATCTAGTGGAATGCTGACTGCCGCATCTGCTGAAAGTGTGGTCAACATCCAGCCGAGCGCGCCAGCGGGCGTCTGGTCGTCGAGTTGAGTAGCGAGGTAGTCCAGCGCGCGTGTTGCCTGTTCGGGCAAATCCGGCTGACCCCACTCCAGGCGAATCCAGAGCGCAGCGGCGAGCCAGTGGGTCTGTAGGAATGATGGCAACGAGCCATCCTCCGCCTGATACCTCTCAAGATACGCGCCTGCACGCGCGGCCTCATCTTCATTGCCATGTTCGCCATGTAGCATTGCATTGATGAGCCACCAGCCACAATTAGCAGTCAAGTAGAGCCGCGCCGCCAGATCACCCGGTTTTGCCCACGGCGGAGCCAGGTCGCTCACTGCCTCATCTTCCTCCCAGCTTCCGTCTGATCGCTGTCGCGAGCGCAGGAACTCCAGCGCCGTCTGTGGAATGGATAGCTGCGCCATCTCGGCCTGCGCGAGCCGGTAGCAGGTGGCGTCCAGCGAACTATAATCGGACGCCCAGAACGGCGCCCAGCCGCCATCGGGACGCTGACCATCCAGCACTTGTCGTTTAACCGCATCGCCGGACACGACTCCGTATTCATCGCCACCCAGAAGCTCATTGAGCGCAAAGCGTTGAGTGTCATTTCCATGTGCGAGGATGAAGGCGATGGCTCGCTCATAGTCTGCGGGCATGGGCGTCACTCCTGGCTCAGAGGCTGAACTCTATCGCGTCGAGTTCCATGCCGTGGCTCGGCTCGAAGCCT
This sequence comes from Ktedonobacterales bacterium, assembly GCA_036265775.1. GTDB lineage: Bacteria > Chloroflexota > Ktedonobacteria > Ktedonobacterales > JADMIN01 > DASWAC01. The sequence goes on from DATAOM010000386.1 coordinate 2,808, forward strand.
AGGCTCTCGTACATTGGGCGGCCCATCTCTGAAGCCCAGAGGACGAGGCGGCGGATCTGCAACTCCTTCGCCCGCGCGATCAGCATGAGCATCAACTGGCGCGAGATGCCTTTACGGCGGTACTCCGGCAGTGTGTAGACGCTGGAGACCATGCCGCGCCGCCGCACGAGTTGGTCGAAGACCGGCGGCGTCCGCCACCAGAGCAGGATGACACAGGAGACCGCGACCGAGCCATCCTCGGCGAGCCACGCGTCGAAGCCGCCGTGCGAGATCTGATCGGCGAAGGCGTCGCGGTACGCCGCGAGATAGGTTGCCCATGTCTCCGGGTCGGAGGGGTGATCTGCCTGGCGCTCGGCCTGCATCGCGTAGCGCAGCCGCGCCAGCGCCTCCAGGTCGTCCGCCGTCGCCTTGCGATACGAAATCTCTCCCATCAAATCATTTCCAGTCCAGAATCAGCGAGCGCCCCGTCATGTCATCTGGCTGCGGTATCTGCAGCAATTGCAGGATCGTCGGCGCGACGTCCGCCAGAATGCCGTCGTTGCGCAGCGTCACGTCATGGAGTTGTGGCACGACGAAGTAGAACGGCACGGGATTCGTCGTGTGCGACGTCAACGGCTTGCCGGTGTCGTACTCGACCAGTTGCTCGGCGTTGCCGTGGTCGGCGGTGATCAGCGCCGCGCCGCCTGCCTTGAGCGCCGCCTCCACCACGCGCCCGACGCCCGCGTCCACCGTTTCGACGGCCTTGATCGTCGCGTCCAGCACGCCAGAGTGTCCCACCATGTCGGCGTTGGCGTAGTTCATCACGATGAAATCATAGTCGCCGCTCTCGATGCGACGCACGGCCTCGTCGGTCAGCTCCGGCGCGCTCATCTCTGGCTTGAGGTCATAGGTGGCGACCTTCGGCGAAGGCACGAGCAGCCGGTCCTCGCCGGGGAAAGGCGTCTCGCGTCCGCCGTTGAGGAAGAAGGTGACGTGCGCGTACTTCTCGGTCTCCGCCGTGTGGAACTGGCGCAGGCCACGATCCGACAACACCTTCGCCAGCGGCAGCGTGACGTTATCCGAGTGAAACGCGACCTCGACCGGCAGCCCGACCTCGTACTCGGTCATCGTGACGAAGAGCAGATCATCCAGACACGGGCCGCGGTCGAACTTGCCTTCCGCCGAAGGTGGCAGGTCCGGCAGGACGAACGCCTTGGTCAGCTCGCGGCCACGGTCGGAGCGGAAGTTGAAGTAGATGACGCTGTCGCCCGCCTCGACCAGCGCGACCGGCCGTCCATCCTCCATCACCACGCATGGCTCGATGAATTCGTCGGTGACCTTGCGATCATAAGACTCGGCAATGGCGGAGACAGGGTCGGTCACTGGGTGCCCCTCGCCGCGCGTCATCGCCCAGTAGACGCGCGCGATGCGCTCCCAGCGATGGTCGCGGTCCATCGCGTAGTAGAGTCCGGAGATCGTGGCGACGCGCGCCGGATGCTCGCCGT
>DATAOM010000387.1:0-3423 GCA_036265775.1 Ktedonobacterales bacterium
GCTGATTTCTTCGTCGTGCGAGAGGAGCGAGAGGCCGCGAATATCGTGGAGGTAGCTCTGGAAAGCGTCTTCCGCGCCATCCGCGCCACCATAGTACCCCGCGCCCTTGCCATAGAGCGCGTCTTCTTCTTCGGCGCTCAACTCCTCAAGCTCGGCGTCGGTCGGCTCGCGGTCCTCGGTGGAGACCACCACCGTGATACCTTCCTCAGCGCTCTCCTCATCACCGTCGCTATCTACAGTATCCTCAATATGACTGGCGCGGTCCGCGCCTGCTACAGTGTCCGCAGTGTCCTCGCCGTCGAACGCCTGCCGCAGAATCCGCTCTGCAGCGCCGTCGAACGACTTCTCAGATGAGACGGCCATTTTGCGCTCTCCTCTCCCAGATCTCGCAGTGGACCTGAGACCCTCTGGCTCGCGCCGCGCGGTTGGCGCCGCGTCACTGACGCCATTCAGCGAAACTCCACCAATCTTGCCTAAATCGCCTTCAGTGTACACGTCACACTTTTGTGACGCATCGGGTGAACACCTGACTTTTCTCTACGGGAAATATCTTACTTCATCTACGGAAGCATTGGAAGCCGTGTTCCCGCCGCTGGCGCCAATGGCAGACGTGAGAATCGCTGGCTGGCGCCGGCTGGCGGCGTGGTCGTTGGTCTCTCTGCTCATAACACTTGTACGTTCGACGGTTACCGGCGGCGGGAACAAGTCTAGCTCCTGGTGCCGTGTCCCCACCGTGATGTCATGGAGAACAACACACAAAAGGAAGGCGATGGCGCCCCGCGCTGGTCAACCTGGGACTCTCCAGCGTGGCGCCGTGTCGCCTTCTTATCTACACGCCTGAGGCGCGCCTGTTTTTACGTGGCCGTCCCTCTATTCCCAGCGGAAGGCGCGGAACGAGAGCAGCAGCGCCACCACCCTCCACACCACCCGCGCGAGCGCGTCGGTCCGCAGCGCCGCCAGATCGGCGCCGTTGTTGATGACCTGACGTAGGGCATCGTTGAGGTAGGAGAGTGGCAGGATGCGGATGAGCGCCGCGAGAAACGCGGGGGCGCTCTCGGTCGGGAAGTACGATCCGCCGAGGAACATCATCGGGAAGCTGATGAGAAATGTCAGGCTCGCCGCAACCTCGGCGTTGCGCGCGAAGCTGCCGATCACGAAGCCGAGCGCGAGCATGGCCAGCGCGCCGAGCGTCACCGTCAGGCCGAGCGCCAGCCAACTCCCGATGATCTGCACGTTGAACACGAGAATCGCGACGGTGAGCAAGACCGCGCACTGCGCCAGCGAGAGCAGCAGCCGCGCCGTCGCCTGGGAGCCAATGAGCGTACCCTGGCGCAGCGGCGTCGCCGCGAGCCGTCGCAGTGTCCCCTGTTTGCGCCAGGTGACCAGCGCCGTCCCCACTGAGAGGTTGGCGTACATCAGCAGCATGCCGAGCATGCCTGGCGTCAGCCAGTCGATCTGGCGCAGATGGTGGACGCTCACCGCCTGCTCATCCAGCGTGACGGGCGAGGGACGGCCAGCGGCCTGCACGTTGAGACCAGCGACGATGCTCTGGACGGCCATGCGCGCCGACGCCTGAGTGACGGGATTGCTCTGATCGAAATAGACCTGGAGCGCGGCGTGTCCCTGCGCCAGGTCGGCGCCGAAGCCGGAGCCGATCACGATCACTGCGTCACGATCTCCCGTACGCAGCGCCTGAAGCTCCTCGTCGTGGCTCCCAGTCGAGACCCTGAGTGAGTCGCTCGCGCCAAGCTGGGTTGCGATCTGTTGGGAGGTCACGGAATTGTCGTGATCGACGATACCAAGGCGCAGTTGGGGATCATTCCCGTTACCAAAGAGCCAGCCGAAGACGAAAATCGAGATGAGCGCCAGCCCCAGGCTGGTGATGAGCAGGGTCCGGTTGCGCAGGAGCATGCGCAGTTGGGCAATGAGGGTTGCGAGGAAGGTTCTCATGGTGGGCCATCGCTTTCGGTTATGAGAGGACACCGGCTGGCGCGCTAGTCGCGCAGGCCGCGTCCGGTGAGCTTGAGGAAGACGTCTTCCAGCGTGGGCGCGTGCGTCTGCAGCCGTTCGATCTGTGTCCCGCAATCCCCGGCGAGCCGCAACAAGGCGACAAGTGTCGCTTCCAACTGGTCGGTGTAGATGAGCGCTGAGCCATCGCGCAGACGCGCCTCGGTCACTCCCGGCATGCTGCGCAACTCATCCACCAAGATTGGCGCGCCCGTTGCGTCGGAGACAAGCGCGCACTCGATGGCGGCGCTGGCGCCGAGTGTGGCGATCAGCGCGGCGGGTGTGTCCTGCGCGATGATGCGCCCGTTGTCCATGATGGCGATGCGGTCGCAGAGGATCTGCGCCTCGTCCATGAAGTGCGTGGTCAGGACGACCGTCTTGCCGCGCTCGCGCAGGCGCTGAACCTGCTCCCACAGCAGACGCCGGCTCTGTGGGTCCAGCCCGCTGGTTGGCTCGTCGAGGAAGACCAGCGTGGGATCGTTCACCAGCGCCAGGGCGAGCGCGAGTCGTTGGCGCTGCCCGCCGGAGAGGTCCTGTGGATAGGCGTGCGCCTTCTCCTCCAGCGCCACCTCACGCAGCAGCGTCTCCGGCGCGATGGCTTTCGGATAGAAGGAGCCGAAGAGCGCGAGGGTCTCGCGCACCTGGAGATACTCGAAGAGGCTGGTGGTCTGAAGCTGCACGCCGATGCGCGCCTGAATCGCGCGCCGGTTGCGACGGACATCCAGCCCATCGATCACAACAGTTCCACTGTCAGCGGCGCGAATCCCTTCGAGGATATCCAGCGTCGTGGACTTGCCCGCGCCGTTGGGGCCGAGCAAGCCGAAGATCTCGCCGCGCTGGATGGCGAAGCTGACGCCATCAACGGCTGTTAAACGACCATAGCGCTTGACAAGGTTCTGCGCCTGAACGATTACGTCGCCTGAGTGTGGTGCGACCTGCGGTCCACCTACTGACGCTCCTAATTCGGTTTCTGGAACAGTCATAATTCCCCTGCCTTTCGTTCGCCCATAGGCGTGAATTGGCGCGGTCACTTGCGCTGCTACAAGGGTAGCCGGGCGGGAAGCAAAGCGCCTATGCCAGTGGTCACCTTCTGGGTCATGTGTTTGCCTGGCCGCTGACTCTCGCTCGTGTGACTTTCGATAGATGAAGGCATGCTCGGCGCAGAGAAAGGCGTGACGTTTGGCACAGGCGGCGCAGGCGAGGGCGGATATATACTGCAAAGGCGCCAATACGAGCGGCTGCAGGAATGCCACGCGGGCAAACGGCGCGGATCGAGGCGCTTATGGCTGGCACAGAGCGCGGGCTTGTGGCAAGGGCGACACGGCTGATGCGTAGGAGCCTGGTCTTTGACAACATGCTTGACGCGACCGCCTACATCGTCGTCTGTGTCGGCGCTGCCGTCGCTCTCCTGCAAGC
>DATAOM010000388.1:0-2248 GCA_036265775.1 Ktedonobacterales bacterium
GCGACGTGCCGGAGAGCCTGAACGACAAGAAGCTGCTCTCGCTCGACCTCGGATCATTAATCGCGGGCGCGAAATACCGCGGCGAATTCGAGGAGCGGCTGAAGGCGGTGCTGAAGGAGGTGAGCGAATCCAACGGCGAGATCATCCTCTTCCTCGACGAATTGCACACCGTCGTCGGCGCGGGCGCGGCGGAGGGCGCGGTGGACGCCGCCAACATGCTCAAGCCGATGCTGGCGCGCGGCGAACTGCATATGATCGGCGCGACGACGCTGGACGAGTATCGCAAGCACATCGAGAAGGACGCCGCGCTGGAACGCCGCTTCCAGCCGGTCTACGTCGGCGAGCCAAACGTCGAGGACACCATCTCGATTCTGCGCGGCCTGCGCGAGCGCTACGAGCAGCACCACAAAGTGCGCATCAAGGATAGCGCGCTGATAGCCGCCGCCGTCCTCAGCCATCGCTACATCGGCGATCGCTTTCTGCCCGATAAGGCGATTGACCTGGTGGACGAGGCTGCCTCGAAGATTCGCATGGAGGCGACCAGCATGCCCGCCGAACTGGACGAGGTGAACCGGCGCATCATGCAACTGGAGATCGAGCGCGAGGGGCTGCGCAAGGAGAAGGACGCCGCCTCCAAAACGCGCCTCCAGGCGCTCGAGCGCGAGTTGGCCGACCAGAAGGAGCACGCGACGCAACTCCGCGCGCGCTGGCAGCGCGAGGTGGACGAACTCAACCGCGTCGGCAAGCTGCAGGAGGAGTTGGACGCCGCCCGCAACCAGCTTGATCGGGCGATGGCCACATACGACTATGGCGCCGCGGCGGAGTTGAAGTACCGCGTTCAGGAGCTAGAGCAGCAAATAGCGACCGCTATCCAGGATCAGGAGGCGCACCGCCACGATGGGCACAAGCTAGTGCGCGAGGAGGTCAGCGAGGAAGACATCGCCGAGGTGGTCAGCAAGTGGACAGGCATCCCGGTGACGCGGCTGATGCAGGGTGAGGTCGAGAAGCTCGTCCATACCGAGGAGAACCTGCGCAAGCGCGTCGTCGGGCAGGATCAGGCGCTCGCCGCCGTCGCCAACACCGTCCGCGCTGCCCGCGCTGGCCTGCAAGACCCGAACCGCCCGCTCGGCAGCTTCCTCTTCCTGGGGCCAACCGGTGTCGGCAAGACCGAGACGGCGCGCGCCCTGGCCGAATTCCTCTTCGACGACGAACACGCGCTGGTGCGGATTGATATGTCGGAGTATCAGGAGCGCCACACCGTCAGCCGCCTGATTGGCGCGCCTCCGGGCTACGTCGGCTACGAGGAGGCGGGGCAACTGACCGAGGCGGTGCGGCGGCGGCCCTACTGCGTCATTCTGCTGGATGAGGTGGAGAAGGCGCATCCCGAGGTGCTGAACGTGCTGCTCCAGGTGCTCGACGATGGCCGCCTGACCGACGCGCAGGGCCGGACGGTGGACTTCCGCAACACCATCATCATCATGACCTCGAACCTGGGCAGCCAGTACATCATCGAGCCGGGGCTGACGTCCGAACAGATCGAGCAGCGGGTGATGGCGGCGGTGCGTGAGAGCTTCCGTCCGGAACTGCTCAACCGCATTGACGAGGTAGTAATCTTCGCGCCGTTGGGCCGCGAGCAGATCACTCAGATTGTCGAGATTCAGCTTCGCGACCTGCGCCAGCGCCTGGCCGAGCGCAACATATCAGTAGAACTGACGCCCGCCGCCAAAGAGCGCCTCGCCGACATCGGCTTCGATCCGGTCTATGGCGCGCGCCCACTGCGCCGGGCAATTCAGCAGCGGATCGTCCATCCGCTGGCGGTGCGGCTGCTCGCGGGCGACTTTCACGATGGCGACACCATCACCGTAGACGCGGAGGGCGACCAGTTCACCTTCCGGACAACGGTATGATGTGACTAAGATGCGACCGTATGGCATCTATTTCATTTCGGCTGCGCGTGCCGAGACTGTCGTTCGGAGGCGCGCTTGAGGCGTCGTAACGAAGCATCTACACTGGCAGCAATTGCTTTCGCGCCAAATGTTTCGAGGAGCCAACCCCACCAGCCTGGGGGGAAGATGAAGTCTCAGCCATATTGGACGCGGCAGGTGGTCGCATCGAGGGGCGCGCAGGTAATGTGGGCTTTCTCTTGCAGGCCCAAGGGGAAAAACGCATGGATGCCCAGTTGGTGTCGTGCGGGATCGACCGCTTCGACCTGGAAGCGGAAGCGCAGGGTAAGGCCCAGGACTTTGCC
>DATAOM010000389.1:0-5453 GCA_036265775.1 Ktedonobacterales bacterium
GGCGCGCTATCCGACGAGGACGGCGCGACCGTCGAGCTGGAAGAGGTCGGCGCCGACGGCTGGATTGGCGATCTGTTGGGACGGCTGCGTGGTGTCTCGACCATCGAGGAGGTCGGACAGCCGGAGAATTTCTGCGGCGAGCTGCGGCCTTATCAACTGCGTGGGGTAAGCTGGCTCAACTTCCTGACGCAGTATGGGCTGGGAGCCTGCCTCGCCGACGATATGGGCCTTGGTAAGTCAATAGAACTGCTTGCGCTGGCGTTGCGCCTGAAGGCGACGGGAATGTTGACGCGACCGATTCTGCTCATCTGCCCAACCTCCATCGTCGGCAACTGGCAGCATGAGGCGGCGCGCTTCGCCCCCGATCTGCGCGTGCTGGTCCATCACGGCGCGGAACGGCTTGGGCGCGCCGACGCCGCGCAGTTCCTGGCCGAGATCGAGCGACACGATCTCGTCATCACCACCTATAGCCTGGCGCCGCGCGACGAGGCGACGCTGGCGAAGGCGCGCTGGGGCGCGATCGTGCTGGATGAGGCGCAGAACATCAAGAACGTCGCGGCGAAGCAGAGCCGCGTCGTGCGCCGGCTGAGCGCGCCAATTCGCATCGCGCTGACCGGCACACCAGTCGAGAACCGGCTCGTCGAGTTCTGGTCGATCATGGACTTCCTCAATCCCGGCTACCTCGGCCCGTACAAGAGCTTTCAGCAGCGCTACGCCAACCGCATCGAGCGGAGACACGACAAGGCCGCGCTCACGCAGTTGCAGGCGCTCATCCGGCCATTTATCCTACGTCGCCTCAAGACCGACCCGACGATCATCCAGGATTTGCCGGAGAAGATCGAGATGCGCGAGTATTGCGCCCTGACGCGCGAGCAGGTCAGTCTCTACGAGGCGGTGGTGCGCGATGGTCTGCGCCAGCTCGAAGAGAACCCCTCGGCGATGCGGCGGCGCGGTGTGATTCTTGCCATGCTGACGCGGCTCAAGCAGGTCTGTAATCACCCGGCGCACCTGCTCGACGATGGCAGTCCATTACCTGGGCGGTCAGGCAAGTTGACGCGGCTGGAAGAACTGGTGGAGGAACTGCTCGCCGAGGGAGACCGCGCGCTGATCTTCACCCAGTTCGCGGCGCTGGGCGCGCGACTCCAGCCCTATCTCGCCGAGCGCTTCGGCGTCGAGACGCTGCACCTGCATGGCGGTGTCCCGCGACTGGACCGCACGCGCATGGTCGAGCGCTTCCAGGCAGAAGATGGCCCGCCACTCTTCATTCTGTCGCTCAAGGCTGGCGGCTATGGGCTGAACCTGACGCGCGCCAACCATGTCATCCACTTCGACCGCTGGTGGAATCCGGCGGTGGAGAATCAGGCGACGGATCGCGCGTTTCGCATCGGCCAGACGCGCAACGTACAGGTGCGCAAGTTTGTCTGCTCCGGCACGCTGGAGGAGCGCATTGACTTAATGATTGAGCAGAAGCGCGCGCTCGCCGAGCAGGTAGTAGGGACTGGCGAGAACTGGATTACCGAGCTTTCGACCGGGCAACTACGCGATCTATTCAGCTTGCGCGCCGATGCGTTGGCGGAATGAGGACAAGCATATGCCGCGATTGACAACGACATTCGGGCGCACCTGGTGGTCGCAGCGCTGGCTGCGCCCGCTGGACGAGCTTGACGCCGAGTTCGACGGCCGCTTATCTCGTGGACGGGCGCTCGCGCGTGATGGCGGCGTCTTGCAACTAGGCGTCGAGCCGGGGCTTATTCTCGCCACGGTCAAGGGATCGTATTGGGAACGGCATGATGTCGCGATTCAAGTTCCGACGCTCGCGGATAGTGTCTGGGCGCGGGTGATAGCTGAACTCACCCAGGACACGTTGACGGTGGCGACCTTGCTCGCGGGCGAAATGCCGACCAGGATCGAGGCGACGTTTGCTCGCGCCGATGCGCCGCTGTTTGTGGAGATGGACGAGCTTGCCGCCGAGTGCGCCTGTGCGGACGCCTATCGTCCCTGCAGGCATGTCCTGGCGACCATGTACGCGATGGCTGCGCGCCTGGACCAGGAGCCGCTGCTGCTCTTTGCATTACGCGGGCGGTCGAGCGCGGCGCTGCTGTCTGCTCTCCGCAGGCAATGGGCAGGTGAGGAAGAGATAGCGCCCGAGACGCATGACTCGCTCCCTGGACTGCGCGCCGATCGCTACTTCGGCCCGATTCCGCTGCTGGACGACTTCGCCGTCAGCTACGAGGAGCCAGCGGAGGACGCTGTCATCCTGCGACGCCTTGGGCAGCCAGCGTTCGCGCGTGAGGGTGAAGATGTAGTGGTCGCGCTTACGCCAGTCTATCAGGCGATCACTCGCCACGCGCTCAAAGCCGTCGCGCAACAACGCAATTCGAGAAATTCGCGCCTATCCCGTCCGGAGCCGCCGAGCAATCCCGCCACGTCAGATAGGTTTCAGCCGTCGTAGTACGCCGTCTCGTGATAGTATCGCCGGGACAGCGCTAGCAAGGAATCGCACAGTGGGACCCTCGGAGACTGCATTCGACGACAATGCATCCGCTTCTCTGCCAACTGTTCGCACGCTGCTCCGCGCGCTGCTCGCCGCATGCGTCGCGCTGTCGCCACTGGTGGTGGCCCTCAGCTTCGTCGCCGATCCGACGGGCGACGTGCCGCACGGGGCGAACAATATCTATACGACCTTCGGTGAGGCGGGCGCGGAGCGGGTTGAACTGTTCCTCTTCCTGAACGCCGCTGCCGCCTACCTCTTCCCGCTCAGCTACATCGGGATGGGGCTGGTCGCCTTGCGGCGTTCGCCCTGGTTGGCGGCTTTGGGCATGATCGCTGGATTGCTCGGCACGCTGCAATGGGGCATCTTTGTGCCGATCGAGGCGCTTTTCGCCGTCATGGCAAAGTCGCCGAACGGCAGCGATTTCATTCCGCTTGCCAACGCCGTCTCCGCCGAAGGGGTGATCGTCTACTTCCAGCTCGCCTGGGTCATCGGGCACCTACTCGGATTCGCTCTGCTCGGCGTCGCGCTATGGCAGGCGCGCGTAATCCCCCGCAGGGCTGCGGCGCTTATCGTCCTTGGCGTCCCGCTGCAGGCGTTGGCCTATCCCCTGAATCTTGGCGTCCTTCAGATTGTCGGCTTCCTGCTCGTATTTGTTGGCAGTAGCCCTGTCGCGCTGGCGCTCCTCAGGATCATCCGCACGCGGTGATAGCGGGGGTGATCGCAAATTGAGTTCGAGGCGCTTGCGTGAAGCGCCAGGCAGTGTTACAACCATGTCGGAGTAGCGCTCCTGGAGCCACCGAAGGGGATGGAACATCTATGCCGCAATCACTGCCCGCCGCGCTGATCGCTGGATTTCTCTCTGGCGTCGTCTTCTCGCTGCTGGTGGCGCTCGTCGCCAGGCTCTTTCGCACGCGCAGCGGTCCCTTCTCCGGCGCCTGGGAGCAGCAGGTGGCCGACGGTCGCGGTGGCAATCGCGCCGTAGATCGCATCGAGGCGCGCCAGCGGGGAGTGAGCGTCGAGGCGCGCATCCGGCGACGCGAGCCAACCGTCGAGGACTACAAGACGTGGCGCTTCTCCGGCCATGTCGAAGGTCCACTGCTCAGCGGCGTGATCTGGAGTGAGGACGCGCAGAAAACGTCAGCCACCTACGCTACAGTGCAGATCGCCCTTGTCGATACGGCGCGCGCCGAAGGATTTATCTCAAACCGGCAGATCGCGCAGAATGGCGGGCGGTTCATCGAGACAGCCTTGCAATCGCCACTCATCTGGACACGACCAGGCGCCGCGAGCGAGCGTCCTGCTGAACCTGCCGCAGCTTCTTGATCGCGCTGCATTCGGCCACTCAGCGCCTATCCGAATGATCTTGCCACCTGAAACGTGATTAGGCCGCCATCCGATATCCAAAAGCCCCGTGGTCATGCGGTTATTGGGTGTGCGTGGACGCCCCTCGTGTTACGCTCTAGCGCTGATAGATGGCGAATTGGCCATAAAGGGGAGCATCATGATCTCTCTGGAAACCTCTGCAGGAAGTTTCAATGTCCGCGCGGTTGGGGTGGCGATCCACGACGAGCAGGTGTTACTCCATCGAGCGGCCCACGACGCCTGGTGGGCCTTGCCTGGCGGTCGTGTAGAACTGCATGAATCCAGCGCCGACGCCCTCGTGCGCGAAATGCGCGAAGAGATGGGCGTAGAGGTCGAACTGCGACGGCTCTTGTGGGTTATGGAACGCTTTTTCGTTTCCTCGCGACGCCATCACAGCATTCAGTTCTACTACCTCATGCAGGTCCCAGAGGCGCTATTCCCTGCAAGCGCCCCGACGTTCACGAGCCCCGAGAGCAATGACACGCCATTAGCGTTTCAATGGTATCCGCTCGCCGAACTGGAATCTCTGGCTATGCCGCTCTATCCAGCTATGCTCTGTACCATGCTCCGGCGCCTGCCCGAAACCGTGGTCCATCTCGTAGCAGCTGACCAGGTGATTGGGGAGCAGGGCCAGCCCGCTGTGGAGCGGCTGCCCTAGTGAGTGAGTTTTGCTTCGTTACGGCAGGGTGATTCGGGTGGGCGTTTAGCTGATCTTTTCGACGACGGCCTTCGCCTTGCGCAGCGCGTCCAGATGCTGGCCGACATTCGTGTAGCCCGCGCCCATCGTGTTCAGGTCGAGGTACGTCGCCCCCAGGTCGCGCCAGCCGCGCGCAAAGGACTCCCATCCCGCCTCGTCGCGGATCTGACCAAGACCCATGCGCGCCTCGACGCCTACGGCGTCCTCGGCTCGTCCGGCGACGCGAACATCTGCGCGCAACTGTTCCACCAACTCGCGGGCGCGCTCATGTGGCGGCATCTGCGGCATCCAGCCATCGCCGATGCGCGCGATGCGCTTCATCGCCGCGTCCGCCACGCCGCCAAACCAGATCGGGATGGGACGCTGGACCGGAAGCGGATTGAGGCCAGCCTCGGTAATCGTATGCCATTTGCCTGCAAAGGTTACTACTGGCTGCGTCCAGAGCGCGCGCAGGACTTCGACCTGCTCCTCCAGCCGCCGTCCGCGCGTATGAAAGTCCTCGTCGAGCGCCTCGAACTCGACTTCGTTCCAGCCGATGCCAACGCCTAACCGCATGCGTCCACCGCTGAGCACATCCACCTCCGCCGCCTGCTTCGCGACCAGGACGGTCTGGCGTTGCGGCAGGATGATGACGCCGGTGACCAGCTCCAGGCGTGTCGTCAGCGCGGCGAGGTAGCCAAAGAGGACGAATGGCTCATGAAACATGCTCTCGCTAGTGTATGGTCCGCGCCAGTCAGGCCGATTCTCTACACTCGCGCCAATGACATGGTCGTAGATGACGAGGTGATCGAAGCCCATCTCCTCGACCGCCGTGACGTACTCACGAACAACGCCGGGATCACCGCCGATCTCCGTCTGTGGAAACACCGCGCCGATACGCATCTGTGCGCTCCTTGCCAG
>DATAOM010000390.1:0-3029 GCA_036265775.1 Ktedonobacterales bacterium
CTGCGCGGTTGCGCCGACGCCATCCGCGAGTTGCTGCGCCGCGAGGCGGGAGCCTCGCCAAGCGAGATGTAGCCGCCTAGTCTAAAGCGCCTGTGGCCGGTTATTCCATGCTGGAGTGACCGGCCATTTCCATGTCCAGCGCGCTCGGCTGGCGCCAGCGGCGCAGTTCGCTCACTTTGCTGGACACGCATGGTAGCATGGCGTCTGATAGCGTGTGGCTGAGTCGCTTTGCAGGCGGGGAGGGGGAGGATGAGCGCGACGCGAGCGCCACAGTCGTTACGGCGTGTGCTGCGCTTTCGCACGATCGTCTCGACGAGCACAGGGCTGGCCTATGCGGCGATCAGTCTTCTCGGCTGCATCCAGCTTGCCGCCTATCTCGCTGGAGACTCAGCCTGGATTGCGCTGCTGATCGCCGGAGCGCTCGCGCTGCTGGCGGCCTTCTGCTTTTCGGAGCTCAATGCGCTCTACCCTTCCGCAGCGGCGATACGCCTCTACATCCGTTCGGCGTTCAACGAGCGCGCCTCGCTCATCATCTCGTTCGGCTATCTCGTCACCGTCGTCGCGGTCATCGCGGCGGATAGCTACATCGTTGGCAGCGCGGTGAGTTGCTTCACGCAGCAGTGCTATACGCATGGGACCATCCTGCAGAACCCCGGCCCCGACACCTATATCTGGATACTTGCGCTTCTGGCTTTGGCGACGGCGGCCAACCTGCTCGGCATCCGCATCGCCGGGCTGGTGCAAGACGTCGCCACCTACGCGCTGCTGATTTCGCTCGGCATCATCTCGTTCATCGCGCTCAGCAAGAGCGGCTTTCATCTTCACCAGCCGACCGCCGCGCTCCACTCGCCGGTCAATCTGATTCAAGCAATCGCGGTGGGCGTCTTTGTCTTCTCGGCGTTCGAGTGGGTGACGCCGCTGTCCGAGGAGATGACCGATACGCGCCTGATTCCGCGCGGCATGTTCGTCGCGCTGGGACTGCTCTACCTCTCGTACTCGCTCTTCACCGTCGCCAGCACGAACCTCGTCGGCATCCAGCATCTCTGCCAGAACGTCGGGACCGACAACGTGATCTGCAGCAACGTCCCGCAGATGCTTCTCGGTTGGCAGGCGCTCGGCCAAACCGGCGCGCTCTGGATGCTCCTGGCTACATTGCTGACTGGCGTAATGACCTTCAACGGTGGCTTCGCCACCGCCTCGCGCTTCATGTACGCCGCCGCGCGCGAGGCGACCTTGCCGCCATTCTTTGCACGTTTGAGCTATGCGCGCGTCGTGCCGTGGGCGGCAGTGGTCAGCCTGGCGGCGGCCTCAGCCGTGATCGCGGTGGTCGTCGCGCTGACGCAATCCTTCAACGCGCTGATCCTCGTCGGCGCGGTCCTTGAGGCGATGATCTACGCGGTGGCAGGTCTCTGTGTGCTCGTGCTGCGCAGTCGCCAGTCAGACACCCAGCGCTCATTCCTCATTCCGCTCGGCCCTGTTATTCCCGTCGCGACCATCGTGATCTTCTCGCTGCTCGGCGTGATCGCGGCGGTGACGCTGACACCGGTCAAGTTGGGCGGCTCCGAGATACTGCTTCCGGTTCCGCTGGCCATCACGGCGGCGATCTTCCTGCTCTCGTTCCTGTACGTACAATATTATGTGCCACGGTTGAAGGCCGCGGAAGAGGCGCGCCGCGCCGCCCGGGCGCCCAGACGACCCCGGCGGCAGGCGGCGGAGGAAACCGAGCCGACCGCGCCGCTGCCTGAGCAGGAGTAGAGAAGATGCCAGCCGCCAGCATTCGCGTGCGCGTTCCGTTCGTAGACGTGGATAGCACGCAGCGCATCCACTACACGGCCTGGCTACGCTTCATGGAGGTCGCCGAGCATCACCTGATGCGCGAGATCGGCTACTCGTACGCGACGGTCCTGCGCGATCAGGCGTACCCGCGCGTGCGGCTGGAGTGCGACTTTCGTGGCGCGATCCAGTACGACGACGAGTTGGACGTCGAGGCGCGCATCGAGCGGGTTGGGCGCAGCTCGTGGACCGTCGCCTTTATCGGGCGTCATGTAGGCGCGCCAGCTAGCGAAGAGCCGGTCGCCACGGGCAAGATGACCATCGTGTGTATGGACCCCACGACGCAGCGCGCCCGCCCACTGCCGGATGATCTGCGCTCCGCGCTCTCCTCCGATCTCCCAAGCTGAGGCTCAGCCGAGGAGCTTTGACAGGCCTTGCCTGTGGTACAATGCAGGAGAACGCCCAGGAGGAAACGCCATGGCCACAAGCGAGCCGATAGCCCAGCAAGCCATGCGCGCGTTTACCTCGCGCAGCCTGCGCTCTCGGCGCATGCGCCGCCTGCTGGCGATTCCCCTCCTCTACCGCGTGCTGATCGCCAACAGCGTCGTCATCCTCATTGGCGCGACGGTGGGCACATATCTGGCGACGATGCTCCAGGGCGATAGCCGCCCGTACATCCTCGTCGGCTTCGTCCTCACCGGCCTGCTGCTGAGCGTCATCATCAACTTTGCGCTGCTCAAGTTCGCGCTCTATCCGCTGACCCACCTGCGCGACACGATGCGCCTGGTACAGGACGGCGACCTCTCCTGTCAGGCGCCGGTCACGGGGCAGGACCCTGACGCCGACCAGCTCGCGACCTCGTTCAACACCATGCTCGCGGCCATCGAAGATCTGGCGAAGTCCCGCGCGACGCAGATTGTGCACGCGCAGGAGCAGGAGCGCAAGCGCATCGCGCGTGAACTGCATGACGAGACCAGCCAACTTCTGACCTCGTTGCTCATCGGCCTGAAGCTGCTCGAAGAGTCCACCCCCGACGAGACGGTCCGCTCACGTGTCGCAGATATCCGGGCGCTGGCGCATCAGACCTTGCGCGCCGTGCGGAATCTGAGCATCGACCTGCGGCCAAGCGCGCTAGACGACCTGGGGCTGCTCCCGGCGCTGCGCTGGTACATCAAGGAGTATCAGCAGAAGTGCGGGATCGAGGTGGAGTTCGGCGCGTCCGGCCTCAAGGAGCGCTTGCCTGCGGAAATGGAGAC
>DATAOM010000391.1:0-2541 GCA_036265775.1 Ktedonobacterales bacterium
CGCGCAAGCCTGCAGGCTTGCGCGCTTCTGAAACTGCGCTGTAAAAGCGTGGGGGATTGAGGCCCGAGCGTCACCGAGGAGGTTCTATGCTCGCGACCTCAGACGAGCCGGCGCCAGGCGCTGAGGCTTTCTCCATCGAGCGAAGCGCCTCCTTTTGCATAGGGGATCCGCCATGAGGGGAGCAGTAAGCGGGCGCCCAAACCAACTGCACTGCAGCCACGAGATGTGGTGGTCCGACGCGTGGCGGATGCGCTTAGGCTATGGGCGGCATGCAGGCGTACGCCACAGCTCTCTGCCGTCGCGGACAAACGCGCCGCCGCGCGAAAGACCTTCAGCGCACGGTGGAGGCGTGTTGCCTCTTGTCGCGCGCCGTTGACGCCCAACCTCTTGATGAGGATTCTGCGGATCCAGGCTAGAGCGCGACCGGCGCGATGGGCCCTGCGGCGCAGTCGCCGAGGCTGTGGTAGAGATCCAGATACACGCTCATGACGTGGTCGAGCGAATAACGCTCGGCGATGGTGGCGCGGGCCGCAAGGCCGAATTCGGCGCCTAACGCAGGGTCGAGCAGCACAGTAAGGAGCGCCTCCGCCAGAGCCACATCGTCTTCTGGCTCGACCAGCAGGCCATTGACCCCATGCTGGATCACCTCCTCACTGCCGCTTACGCGTGTGGCGACACAAGGCAGCCCGGAGGCCATCGCCTCCAGCAAGGCATTGGGCATGCCCTCCCAGCGTGAAGGGAGGACAGCGACGTCGCTGAGGCGCAGCCAGGCAGCGACGTCGCTCTGTTCACCCACAAACTTGACGCTTTCGGTGATCCCGAGACTCGCTGCCAGACATTCGAGCTGCGCCTGGCCGGGGCCAGCGCCTACAATGACCAATGTCGCTCGCCGCGACGCAGGCAACCGCTCCTGCACGCCACGCCAGGCCGCCAGCAGCACGTCAACGCCCTTTTGGTACGTCAACCTGCCAATGTAGAGGACGCGTCCGTCCCGTCGCGCCGGCGGACTTTCCGCGCTGGCGGGCCGAAAGCGCGTGAGGTCCACTCCATTGGGGATGACCTGGACGCCTGCGAGGCGGAAACCGTGCGCCAGGAGGTCCTGACGCATGCGCGCGCTAAGAACTATCACCTGGGCGCGCCTGAGCAGATAGCGAGTAAGTCGTACCATCGGCGTACCCAGGGACTCCAGCGCCTCTAAGTCGCCACGGCTGCGGTCGCGTCCTGCTGCTCCCACTGGTGGCGCATGCGCTTGCTGCGGACGAGCCCTGGTGATACGGCCTTTGCCGGAGACACCTCGATAGGGAGAGTCTGCGCAGCGAAGCGCGACGATCAGGGGCTTGTTGACGAACCCGCTCACGAGGGCCGCTGGCAAGATGAGCAAGTTGAGCTGATAGACATGCAGTATGTCGTACTGCTGGCGCCTCCACCAAAGGGTCCAGCCTAGGGTGAGCGCGCCGAGGAGATAGGCCAGCCTGCGCAGCGGTGTAGGGAGTCTCTCGCGACCGCCCAGGACCATGCCAGCGACACGAACAACCGGCACCCCTTCGACCACCTCATACTTGGGCCAGGCGCGGTTGTGCCGCAGCGTTACGATGGTGGCGTCATAGCCGCGCGCGCGCAAGGCGCGGCCCTGGAGCAGCGCCTGCCGTTCCGCCCCGCCGACGAGGGGGTGAAAGGTGCCGATGGTGATGTAGATGCGTAGGTCACTCACTGCGGTTCCTTCCTCGCCTGATGAAGGTCCGGCGCGCGCCCTTTGGCGGGAAGCGAACGCGTGGCGAAGCCCACAACCCGCGCCGGAGTCCGCCGCACAATCACTGATAGGCGCGCTCGGAGCCAACGCAACAGAGGGTAACGCGCTAGCGGCGTCGTGAACGGATTTCCTCGTACGGGCCTGAGCGCATCCCGCCCCCACCGACGCGCCACCAGCGCCGCCGGAGCCGCAAGGCGCGGCACGCTCAGCAGGACTGGCCGATCTGGCCACGAAGGTGGTATCGCCCGGAAAGCGCATGGTTCTGACGGGTGCGCATGGCCAGCGCTGGCCTCGGCGGACCCGGGCGCGCGCCCCGACGTCGACCAGCAGGCCGCGAACGGCAGGGTCAGGGCGATCCAAAAGTAGAGCGCGATGCCCTGTGTCCACAGATCGTCCACCTCGACCGATTGCACGAGCATGTTGACGAGGATCAGCAGCGCCATAGTGAAGAGCAAACGGCGCTCGCCGCTCGTTCTCCATATCCCGGTGATCAAATAGATCCCGAGCGTGGCCAACGCAGCCAGCAGTATCGTCAATCCAACGACGCCAGTGTCGTAGAGCGTGCCAATATAGAGGTTGCTGGGCGCAGTGGCGAGCAGGCCGTTGCCAACTATGCCACCGCCGCCGATATTGAGCTTGGTCAGAGTCGCAGTGGCGGCGCCGAGCCCATGGCCGAGGACTTGCCACGGGTCAAAATGCGCCAGCAGCGCTAGCCACAAGTAGGTGCGTCCATTGGCCGATGTGACGTCCTGGCCCAAGAATCTGGCGAAGAGGGGTACATTGCCGATGAC
>DATAOM010000392.1:0-2009 GCA_036265775.1 Ktedonobacterales bacterium
AATTCCTGCGGACGATAGGCGTCCTCATCGTGTACAACGCGCCTCCTGGCGAAGTGGCAACATGAATTGTGGATGGAGTGGGACGATATGTCCATTAGCGAGGGAGCGCGGCGCGGCCATCGCGGGTGTCACGCATGAGCCAGACGTAGGCGTCCTCCAGTCCCGGCTCGACGGGCTGCGCGTCGCCTGGTGGCGTCCCCTCGCCGACGACACGGTACTGCGCGCTGGCGGCGTGACGCATCGTCGAGATCACCGTGTAGTCGCCCTCTGGCTTGGCGCCCGGTGTGGTCACGTTCCAGACCTTACCGCGCGCCGCGTCGATCACGTCGCCGATTGCGCCCTGAAAGATCACCGCGCCCTCGCGCATCACCGCCAGGCGCTGACAGGTCTGCCCGATATCTTCGACGATATGCGTTGAGAGCAGCACGATACGATTGTCACCAAGCTCCGAGAGCAGGTTGCGAAAGCGAATGCGCTCCTCAGGGTCAAGTCCAGACGTCGGCTCGTCCACGATCAGCAGTTGCGGATCGTTGAGCAGCGCCTGCGCGATGCCGACGCGCCGCTTCATGCCGCCGGAGAACGTCTTGAGCTTGCGGTTCGCCACGTCCGCCAGACTGACCATCTCCAGCAACTCGCCGACACGCCGCTTGCGCGCCGCTCCATCGTCTAGCCCTTTGAGGATGGCGATGTAGTCGAGGAACTCGCGCGCGCTCAGATCGGGATACATCCCTAGCTCCTGTGGCAGGTAGCCCAAGAGGCGCTTCACCGCCTTGCGTCCGCTTTCCGTGCGCAGGTCATGTCCGCCGACGGTGACTGTTCCACTGGTAGGGAGCAGGATGCCAGCGAGGATACGCATGAGAGTGGTCTTGCCCGCGCCATTGGGGCCGAGCAAGCCAAACATGCCGGGGCCGATCTCCAGGTCAACGCCGCGCAGCGCCTCGACCTTGCCGTGATAGACCTTGCGCAGTCCTGCCATTGTGATGTCCATGAAGAATACCTTTCGTAGGCGCCTGAACTTATGCCTCGTGGCCCAGCAGCGCCTCGTTGCGCCGCAGCAGCGCGATGAAGATCACCAGAAAGACAGCCACCATCGCCAGCAGAATGAGCCGGCTCTGCGTCCACCAGGCGGCGTCCGGCGCGAACCCGCCCGGTAAGGTCTCCAGCGTCAGGAAGAGATACGCGTTGCGCAGGTAGACGTTCTCCAGAATCTGCGCGCGGAAGAACACCTCTCCGAGCCAGACCATGCCAAGTACTGCTCCTGCCGCAACTGGGCTGCGCAAAAGGAGCGCGAACATCGCGCCAGCAGCAATGAACCAGAGCAGCGGCGCGAGCCAGAGCAATTGATCGAGCGGCTCCGGCTGCGGCGCGAGCCAGTAACCCGCCTGACGGATGACGCCGCCCGTCACTGCGGTGACCGCGACCGCCCAGAGCGTCAGCAGCCCTAGGCGGAGCAGCGTCGTCGCGGCGTAGGAGCGCCGTAGAGTGAGGTGCAGCTCGACGGCGGGATTGCCGGAGACGAGCCAGGCCGCCACAATGCCCGCGACCGGCGGCAGGCCAAACTCCAGCAGGAGGAGCAGGCCCAGCGCCGCGTCGTGATGCGCGCGACTCGTCGTCCCGCCCGTCGCCCGCACATCGTAAGCGGCGAGCCACGAGACGCCGACGAAGATCGCCACCGCCAGCAGAGGTAGTCCGAACGTGCGCTTACCCAGAGCCCGTGCCTCGTAGTAGAGCCAGTTCATAAGACAGTTTCTCCCTTGTCCAATGCCTTAAGCGTTGCGATCGCGCCACGACTGGATGCTAGAGGCGGCAACCAACGCCACAATGGCGAGTCCCATGATCACAGCCAGGTTAGCGAGCGCCAACCACGGCGTCACCGTGACATGCGAGAGGCCAAGCGAGGGCAGATCGTAGGCGAAGAAGCCATTGAGCGCATAGTCGCCATTGGCCGAGATCAGCGTGCCATTGGGCGTAAAGAATGGCAGGTCATCGGGATTGCCGTTGGCCCAGAT
>DATAOM010000393.1:0-7598 GCA_036265775.1 Ktedonobacterales bacterium
CGCTCAGCCCAGTGGAAGGCGACGCGCTCAACGTCGCCAGTGTCACGTATATCATGGCCTCACCCTTTGGCGCGTTCCTGAGCGGGCTGGCCTGGGGAACATTGTTTGGCGCGCTGGGCGGCTGGCTGCACCTACATGGACGCCGGTCGCTGCGCGCGCTGCCCGCCTCGCTCGAACGGCTGCCGCTGCCACGGCTGGTGGGGGCGCTGCTCGGCGGACTGACGGCGCTTGGGGCCGGCTTGCTGGCCTGCCTGGGTGTGGCGCTCGCCGCCACGGTGTATCTCGCGCTCAATGGCATGGCTCCTGCGCTTTCCGGCAATCTCACGCGGCTCCCCGCGACACCGGGCGAGCTGTTCACATCGCTGACGCTCATCGTGACGCTGGCGCCATCGCTCGCGGCGACGCTCTGGGGGTTCAGCGTGGGCGCACCCGCGCAGACGGCGCAGGTGGGCTACACCGGGCATGGCACGTTCCAGGCTAGCTTTGGCGCGTTTGGCGTCTCCGCCTGGGGTGGCGCGTGGCTGTTGCTCGCGCTTATTCCCGTCGTGGCCTGCCTCATTGGCGGACGCATCGCGGCGCGCTTCATCGGCGCGCGGACGGTTGGTGGCGCGCTTGTCACCGGCGCGCTGATCGCCCTCCCAGTGAGCGTCGGAACGTATCTGCTGGTCGCGCAGGCGGAGTTGACCGTCGCGGCGAACCTGCCCGGCGGCACGTTCATCCTCGATGTCTCACCCGACGCGCTTAGCGCCTACGCGCGTATGTTCCTGCTCGCTGCAGTCGTCGGCGCCATCGGAGGCTGGTCGACGCTGATCTCGCCCTCACTCGCGGCGCATTCTACGCGCCTGCCTGTCCCTGGTCTCTTAGCGTTGCGCGCGCGACTCTACGCCATGCTCGACAACATCACCCAGCGCTCAACCTTCGCGCCGCTCTCTCCGGCGCGCGCGCTGCTGTATGACGCGGCGCTGGCGGTCTGCGGGCTGAGCGCGCTGACACTGGCGCTGGATGTCGCGTCGCTCTTGCTGGCGCGTTCCGTCTCGCTCACGTATCTGAGCGCGGCGACCAGTTTTGTCGCGGCGCTGCTGGTGGCGACGCCCTTCCTCTGGCTGGCCCTCGCGCTCATCTCCGCAGCCACAGCTCTCCTCTCGCCACCGGTTCCCCAGGATCATCTGCTCAATCATTCGCCTGGCGACGCGCGCTAGCCGCCAACGCCCCGCTCGTCTTCGAGATCGGCTGGCGCCACTGCCTCCTCTGTCCTATCGTTCCTGTAGCGCGCGCCCTGTAGTGTGTCCGTCCCCTTTTTGCCTCCGCTTTCTGTCGTGCGTCGCCTCCGCGCGACCCTGGTATGCAAAAGGTGTTCGCCATGGTCTCCGAAGCTCCTCCTACTGCGCCAGCATCCAGCGAGCGCGCGTCGTTCTTCGACGACATGCGCGATGAGTACGCCATCGTGAAGCGCGAGGCGATGACCGCCACACCGCTTGTACGTGGATTTGCCCTGCTGAGCCTGGTCCTCATCGTCGCCGCCCTTACCGCCTCGATCATCGCGCACGGCAGGCTGCCACAGACGGCAGACGCCAGCGGACCACTCGCGGTCACGCTGATGACGCAGGACGGCAAGACTGCGCTGCCGGTGACGGCTCCAGTGAAGCTCTCGGCGCAGACGGCTAACACGGCGCAGGGAGAAAACGTGACATACACCTGGACATTTGGCGATGGCGCGACGGGAACGGGCGCGGCGGTCTCGCACACCTACGCCAGCTACGGCTACTACGAGGTGGTGGTGACGGCGCGTGACGCGCAGGGACGGCAGGCGGTGGCGAAGACGACGCTGAACGTCTTGCCACCAGCGCCACAGGCGGTGATCAAGGCGACGCAGGATCGCGCGTATTCCTACATGCTCTCGGCGGATGGAACTGGCTCGATGGGCGCGAATCTCCACTACTACTGGGACTTTGGCGACGGACATGCCTCCGACAGCGGCGACGACCGCACGGTCTCGCACCTCTACCTCGCGGCGGGGACGTACACGCTGACGCTGACGGTGGTGGACGTGACGGGGCAGCAGAGCGTGGCGACGAAGCAGATCACGGTGAAGCCGCTCTAGTCTCCGGAGAGCCAGGATAGCTCGGCCTGCCTGCCGAGGAAAGCGCTGTAGCGGCTGGCCGCCTCAGCGACGGCCTGGCGCTGACCTTCGGTGGGTGGCGCGAGCGTTTTCAGTTCGAGGGTGGCCGCGCTTTTGGTCAGGCCGCGCTTCCAGCCGCCAGCGACTCGTCCTGCGATCACTAGCGCATGGCGATACACCAGCCGCTCCTCGCCAAGGCCCTGGAAGAGCGCATCGTATCCCTGGTAGCCGACGGTGTACTCGTCGTAGTTGGGCAGCAGATGCGCCGTCTCGATGGTTTCGCGCGCGGGAAGCGCGGACGGCGCGAGCCAGTATGCCTGGCCATCTCCCTCCAGGCGCTGGAGGTCGGAGCCAGCGATCTCCAGGCCGCGCCGCACGTCGGCTGAGGATAGGCCGGACCACCAGGAAAAATCGCGCGCGGTGGCGGGGCCGTGGCTGGTGAAGTAGCGGCGCGTCAACTCGGCCAGCGCCTCATCGCGTTCCAGCGCCTTCGCCTGCGGGACACGCTCCTCCAGCAGCGCCCAGGTCTGCTGTTTGCCACGCCGCGCGCCGCTACAGATGATTCCCTCCAGTTCCGCGTGGATGAGGAGGTATCCCAGGCGCAGCGGGTCGCCGAGGACGACGTTGGATTGCTCCAGCGCGGCGCGGAGCTCATCGCGCGTGCGCTCACGCCCACCATGCAACGCCGCCGCCAGCGTCTCATCGCTGCTTTTGAGCAGCGCGTCGTCGAGTTCGAGCTTGCGGTAGTAATAGGCGCTGAGGGCATGGACGCGTGGGGCGGTGAGCGCGAGCATCCAGCGGATGTCGGCGGGGGCGACGAAGTGCCAGGTGGGGCGCATGACATGCGTGCGCAGGATGGCGCCAGATGCGAAGGCGCGCTCGATCTCATCATCAACCGAGCCAGGTAAGCGC
Organism: Ktedonobacterales bacterium; assembly: GCA_036265775.1. Taxonomy (GTDB): domain Bacteria; phylum Chloroflexota; class Ktedonobacteria; order Ktedonobacterales; family JADMIN01; genus DASWAC01. Next base: position 3,032 of record DATAOM010000393.1, read on the forward strand.
AGGCCCAGCGCCCATTTCGCGCCAGTGTAATCTTGCGATTGGACGGCGCCGAGCCAGGTGACAAGTTCTGCTGGCTGGGTGAATCGGGTCCCGTCGATGTGCTGGTTGAGCAGGCGCAGGCGCGCGATCTCCGCTGGCGTCATGGATGCTGTCATAGGCTCGTAGTCTTTCCTTTTCTCGCCTTTGGTGTGGCTATCCATCTGGGCGCGCAAGCCGCCGAGCAGGCTCTTGCCGTGCGCTTTATACTGTACGCAGACGGTATCGGGCGAGGGGAGAAAGCTGAGCGCCGCGCATGAGCATCGCCGATCGGGCCGCACTAGATACAACACTGGACGCGACCTACACGTTGCGCCTCGACGAGCTGCGCGCGCTGACCAATGAGGGAATTGACCTTGCGCTGAAGCTGATCCGCGCCTGCGTCGACGAGGACATCACCTTCATCCCAGACGATCCGCATGCGCACGACGACGGGGCAGGCGAGGGCGAGGCCTCCATCGCGTGGACGCTGGGGCACATCATCGCGCACATGACGGCGTCCTCCGAGGAGCACACCACTGTCGCGGCGGAGCTGGCGCGCGGGGTGGAGTATCATGGCCGGTCGCGCTACGAGGTTCCCTGGCGAGCGATCACGACGGTGGCGCAGTGTCGCGCACGGCTGGAGGAGAGCCGGCGGATACGGCTGGCGACCTTGAGCGCGTGGCCGGACGAGCCGCACCTGGACAACATCCACCTCGCCTGGGAGGATGGCCCGCTGTATGGACCGATCCAGCATGTGCTGCTGGGGCTGCGCCACGACGCGGCGCACCTGGAGCAGATCCGCGATGTGGCCCAGCAGGCGCGCGAGTACCGCATGGGACGGCGGCGCAGGTAGTAGGTCCGCTGTGAGCGCGCGCTCCTCTGGCTTCTCCGGCTTCCTCAGCCAGAGGCGACGGAGTCGTCGCTCCATGCCAACGCCGCAATGATGAGTCCGCATACGACGACGAGCGTGACCGACACCCATTGGTAATTCACGATGTAGTTGGCCCAGCGGAACGCGAGCAGGACCGCGATGAGCAGCGCGATTGTCCGTCCGGACAACCGCCATCGTAGCAGCGCGTATCCGGCGAAGATCAGCGCGAGGGCAAATAGGACATCGACGATGCCCCACACGGTACTGGAATTGCCCTCCAGCGGAGCCAGCGCGCCGAAGTTGGTTCGGAAAAAGTCGGTGATGGCGAGAGCTAGTTGGACGCCACCGAGCAGAAACAACAGGATCGCCGCGATGTTTATGAAGATCGTTCGACGGCCCGCTCGACGCGTCTGACGCATTGTGCGCCTCGTTTCCTGTCAGTCATGCAATCACTCATGCTTCTGGAGGGGGTAGAGACAGCGCTTTGCCACGTGATATGTCACATGCGCAACGCAGTGTCAACTGCACAAGGCGGAGCGTTGCTCCTGTTATCCACTTTCTAAGACGCACACCCCTTCTGTCTGCAAGAATCGACGCGATTATCTCCATTTTGCGGCGAAGTTTCGCGTGAAACGTGTTGCGTTCTTGTCCACAAACCTCCACCTTCATCCACACAAGATGTGGATAACTCGCAGGCGTGGGAAAAATGCGGTGTTGGAGGGAGCGAGCCCGGAAATTGCAGGCGATGGCGCCGATTTTGAACGCGCGGAGACCCGTGGATAAACGCCCATAAATTGTGGACAACTACCCTCTTGTGTGCATAACCCCAGACGCGGGCGAAGGTCGCCAGAGGCACTGCTTTTGCCCACATTGTGTGGATAACTCGGTGGATATGTGTGGACTTGTAGTAGAGTGTGAAGCAGATCATCGCACGGCCCGCGCGGACCAGGGAGGAGCAGGAGACATGCAGCAGCAATGGGAGTATTTTGTCGACATTCCGACGCTCGATGATGTCCCCGCCTATCTCAACTCGATGGGGGAGCAAGGTTGGGAGTTGGTTACGGTGGGTGACGTGGGCGTGGAGCCGAAAGAGGCCGAGATCAACGCGCCAAAGCCCCTACAATTCGTGTTCAAACGCCCCAAAGGTCAATCCTAAACGTATCACTTGCTGGTCAGACAGCCTACCGCGCGACCGTCCTGCGCTGGGATGGGGTGACAGCAGGAGACTATTGGCCAGAAATACTGGGCGATGCAGTCAATGACGGCGGCTTTGCTGCTCTTCATCGCTATACGTATAGAGTTGCGCCATCCCAACCCCTCCTGCCCTGCACACTCCTCGCTAGATGGTGGGGGAGAATGGCGCGAGTATAGCACTCGCGGTGCCAGAGGACAAGCATTGTAAGTCAACTTATATTTCTCATATCACCTCAAAAAATTTGGGCAAAATCTTATAAAGCATCAAAAGGCAAGAGAACCGCGGAGCTATGACGCTATCGATAGAGCATCGTGTCAGGCCATTTCAGCATCGATCTGTATCATGCGCCGGGAGCGGGCGGAGGTGGCGTGCGTTCCGGGGTGGGACGCAGGAGGTTGCGCGCGGTGGTGGGACCGAAGAGGAAGCTCAGGACCGTCGCCTTGACGCGCTCGCTCTGGCTGTGGAACTCCACGACGCCACGCGTCACCTGGTCCGTGCTGCGAGTGGCGATGGCCAGCGCGTCCTCGGCCTGCGCGCCATACAAATCCAGCAGCGGCGTGACGTTGAAGCGTACCCAGCGCACCGCGAACCAGAGCGCGACCATCAGCGCGGCGAAGAGCGCGACGGCGACGGTCAACTCCAGCACGAGAATCACTCCCGCGATCTCTCCTGCCGTGTCGAGGATCTGTCGCGCCGTGGCGCCACCGTCCGCCAGGATGAAGGGGATGCTCGTCATGGTGTTCGCCGCCCGCTCTGCGCCTGGCCCGCTTCCGCTGCGGCCTGCTCCGCCTTCTGCTTCTCGATCTCCTCGCGCCGCTTCTGCCGCTCCTGCGCGCGTCTGCGCGCGCGTCCCGGCCCGATGACGATTCCCGCGACGCCCGCCGCGCCCACCACCAGGCTCGCCGTGCGCGCCACCGGGTTGATCGCATACGAACTGGTGGTCTTCGCCGTCTCGCGCACGGTTGTCGTCGTGTCGCGCAACGACGCGATCACCGGCGTGATCTCGGCGCGCATCTCGCGGATCGTGCGCATGAAGTTGATGACGGCGAGGGTGAGAAACGTCAGCAGCACGCCGTTGAGCAGGACGACGAGGACGAGGACGATGTCGAGGACCACCGGCCACCAGCCGAAGATCGTCGCCACGACCGCGAACGCCAGAATTAGGACGAGGGCGGCGATACCAATGCCGATGTAGAGGTACATGCGACGGCGCGCCTCGCGCTCTTCCTCGTCTTCGGCGAGCGCGATCTGGAACTGCTCCTCGACGAGGCGCGAGAAGTCGATCTGGTCCGGCGGAACGGGAGCCGTAACGATCTGCTCAGCGTCCTGCGCTGGCCCAGCCTGTCCTGCCTGCCCTTGCGCGGGGCGCTGGCCGCCACCGGGCGCGTTGGTGGGGAGCGTCATCGGCTACGACTCCTTCCCGGCGCTCATAGCGCCAGGAGCGATCTCTGGTCTGGAGAGCGGGGGTAGACGCCCGCTGCATGTGCGCGCAGTACTCACAGTATAGGCGCGTGAGCGCATGAGACGGTTACGCGCGGGGGAAAAGCAGCGGCTGTGTGTGAACCGGCGCGCGCGTTCCCTGCGCCTTCCCTCGCACTATACCCCATCACGGACGCCGCCATGTAGAGACGACGAAACGGAGTCCGCCGGGCGACGGACTCCGCAAGAGCCGCTTTCATTCTCCTGCCACACCCCGCTGAGGCCGCTACTCCTCGGTCTCGGCGGTTGGCTCGGCCTTCTTGGCGCGGGACCGCGTGCGGGTGGGCTTGGGCGCGCTGGCCTCGACCTCAGCCGCTGGCTCGGCCTTCGCCGCAGCGGGCTTGGGCTTCGGTGCGGGCCTTGGGCGAGCGACGCGCGCGCTACGCACCTTGCCGCCGGTCTCTTTCTTCGCCGGGGCGGCCTGCTCCACCTGGGTCTTGTGCAGGCGCGACATCAGGCGCGATTTGCGGCGCGCGGCGTTGTTGCGATGGATGACGCCCTTGCTGACCGCCATGTCAAGCTGGCGCATGGCCTCGCGCACGGCCTCCTCGGTCTCAGGGGTCGAGGCGTCGGCGGCGATGGCGTTGCGCGCCTTGGTGACGTACGTGCGGGCGGCGGACTTGATCGAATGGTTGCGGACGCGGCGCTTCTCTTCGATGCGCACACGCTTCCTGGCCGATTTCAGATTCGGCATATGGCGGTGGAACCTCCTGTAGTAGGGTGTTTGGCGGAGACTGGCTCTCGGATTGGCTCTTGAGCGCGAATGCGCGCAAACAGTCATGAAGACACACGTCTGTTATCGTGTAAGACGTGTTAGCGGACGAAAAGGCGCCGAGATAGTATACCAGACCGCGCGCGCTCCGGCAAATCACTGACCCGCCAGGTTGTGACTCCCCCCGGATTCGCGTACAATGGCTTGAATGGCCCTCACTTCCCCAGTGTCGCGTCTCACCTCTCAATAAAGGGGCGTCGTCATGCTCCAGGCAGGTCCACGCGGTCGGGTC
>DATAOM010000394.1:0-16372 GCA_036265775.1 Ktedonobacterales bacterium
GTCGTCGTGGCTCCAGACGGACGTTTCGCCGCCTTCACCATCATCTGGCTGGACCCGACCAGCCGCAGTGGCTACTTTGAGCCAGTTGGCTGCCACCGCGACTTCCAGTGGCGCGGGCTTACCAGCGCGCTGATGTATGAGGGCATGCGACGCATGCGTGCGGCAGGCATGGAGACTGCCATCGTCTGCTACAACGCCGACAACGTCAGTGGTGTTCCTCTCTACCGCTCGGTCGGCTTCCAGACGCGCTATCAGATCACCGAGTATCGCAAATCGATGGCATAGCGATCATTCAATTGGTGGATGCCAGCCGACGCATGTTTGCGTAATGCGATAAACTGTTGGCTCCAGTTCCTGCCCAGTTGAATGTGCTGCTGCACCCTGCGAAGAATGAGACAAGCGAAATATGGGGAGACAAATAGAGATTCGTGGCAGCCATGAGGGATATGTCACCTTGAATCCGTTTTGGCTTGATGGCGACCGCTGGCAGAGAGGTGTTTCCGCCGTTGATTGCAGTTGTGAGATGGCGGCGCACCGCTTCACTGGCTCAACCTACCCCGATGATCCATGCTTATCTATCAGGTTGGATGAGCTACAGCGCTTTGTCAATGAGATGCGCACGCTAGAGCATGATAGAGGCGGCAAGGCAACGCTCGAATCCTCTCAACTCCGCCTGATCTTCAAGATGTATGATCGGCCAGGACATGTTCGCCTGACCGCTGCGCTTAGAGACCCACAGCCAGAAGGCGACCACTATGTCGAGGTCCCTTCGAGATTTATCCCACTGATCTACCGAAGATCCTCAGCGACTTCGAGGATTTGCTGGCGTTCGTAGATGGCTCGCGCCACAGTTTTGATTAGCAGTCGCTCGCCTATACTGATAGCAGAGCCTAATTTCGGCCTGGGCGTAGCTCGCGCGCTACAGCTATGGCCATCGCTTGTGCCTTGCGTGTCATGCCAGATCGGTAGGATCTTAATAGCGTCGCCAGTCGCTCTCGGCCCGAAGCGTCGAGTTCCCCGTCGCGCTGGCGCGCAAGCAGCTCGCTTAGCTCATCTTGCTCACGCTCGTCCATCTGGCTGTCGGCAGCAGCCAGCACCTGCTCATCGGACAGGAGATCCACTGGCATCTCTGCTACGCCCCAGCCTAGCCAGTCCAGCAATACTTCCTCGACCGGGCGCTGTGTCCGCGCGGCGACAGCATGCGCCTGCCGCGCCAGATCATCGGGCAGGTGAATAGTCACGCTCTCGCTCATTCAGCCCTCGCTGCTCTCGTACTGCGCCTTGATCTGCGCCACGGCGTTGGGGTCCAGCAGTGTCGTCGTGTCGCCCAGCGCACGCCCCTCGGCGATGTCGCGCAGCAGCCGGCGCATGATCTTCGCGCTGCGCGTCTTGGGCAGCTCCTGCGCGTAGAAGATCTTCTTCGGTCGCGCCAGCGCCCCGATACTATGCACCACGTGCTCGCGCAGCTCGGCGGTAAGCGCGTCGTTGGGCTGGTAGCCGCCGCGTGGCGTCACGAAGGCGACGATGGCCTGCCCCGTCATCGGGTCCGCCGCGCCAATCACCGCCGCCTCCGCCACCGCCGGATGGCTCACCAACGCGCTCTCGATCTCCATCGTACCGATGCGGTGGCCAGAGACGTTGAGCACATCGTCCACGCGACCCAGCAGCCAGTAGTAGCCGTCCTCATCCTGTCGCGCGCCGTCGCCAGTGAGATAGATGCCGGGATACTTGCTCCAGTAAGTCGACTTATAGCGCTCCGGGTCACCCCAGATCGTGCGCGACATCGCCGGCCAGGGACGCTTGATGACCAGATTGCCGCCTGTATTGACCGGCACGCTCTGCCCCGCTTCGTCGAGGATATCCGCCTCGACGCCGGGGAAGGGACGCGTCGCCGAGCCGGGCTTGGTGGCGACGATCCCTGGCAGCGGCGAGATCATGATCATGCCGGTCTCGGTCTGCCACCAGGTATCTACGACAGGGCAGCGCTCCTTGCCGACGTTGTTGTAAAACCACATCCACGCCTCCGGGTTGATCGGCTCGCCGACCGTCCCCAGCAGGCGCAGCGAAGAAAGGTCCGCCTGTGCGAGATACTGGTCGCCCCAGCGCATGAAGGTGCGGATCAGCGTCGGCGCGGTGTAGAGAATCGTGACGGCGTACTTCTCGACGAGACGCCAGAAGCGGTCCTTCTCTGGATAGTCCGGCGCGCCCTCATACATCACCACCGAGGCGCCATTCGAGAGCGGGCCGTAAACCAGGTAGCTGTGCCCCGTCACCCAGCCGATATCGGCGGTACACCAGTAGACGTCCTCCTCTTTGAGGTCAAAGATCCACTGGTGCGTCAGCGAGACGCCGGTCAGGTAGCCGCCGGTCGTGTGCAACTGCCCCTTGGGCTTGCCGGTCGTGCCGGAGGTGTACATGATGTAGAGGGGATGCTCGCTATCGAGCGGCTCCGGGTCGACGATACGCTTGGATGCGTTCGCCAGGGCGTCGTGCAGCCAGACATCGCGCCCGGCCTGCATCGTCACCTGCCGCTCTTGAGAACCAATCCGCTGCGCCACCAGCACGTGCTCGATGGTCGGGCATTCGGCCACCGCCGCGTCGGTCACATCCTTGAGCGGGACGATGCCGCCGCGCCGCCAGCCGCCGTCCGCCGTCACGCAGACTTTGGCCTTCGAGTCGTTGATGCGGTCGCGCAGCGCTTCGGCGCTGAACCCGCCGAAGACGACGGTATGTGGCGCGCCGATGCGCGCGCAGGCGAGCAGACCGACGGCAAGCTCCGGAATCATCGGCATGTAGAAGGCGACGACATCGCCCTTCTTGACGCCCAGGTCCAGCAGCGCGGCGGCGAAGGCGTTGACCTCGCGGTAGAGATCCTGGTAGGTGAGGACGCGCGTGTCGCCCGGCTCACCCTCCCAGATGATCGCGGCCTTGTTGCGCCGCCAGGTCTGGGTGTGCCGATCCACGCAGTTGTAGGAGGCGTTGAGCGTCCCGCCGACAAACCACTTAGCCCAGGGCGCGTCCCACTCGAGCACTTTCTCCCAGCGCGAGAACCAGTCCAGCCGGTTGGCGGCCTCAGCCCAGAAACCTTCAGGGTCATTCTGCGCGCGCTCGTAGACCGCTGGGTCGCGCACCACCGCGCTCGCCGCGAAGTCATTGGGTGGCGGGAAGCGTCGCGTCTCCTGCAGCAGGGCGTCTATCGTCGCGGGCGCGCCGGAAGAATCGGGATTGGGCATGGTCGCCTCCTGGTCGGGTAGTATGGCAGGACATCCATCACTGGCCAATAGCATACGGCCAGTCGTTCCTAGGGCGAATGATACCAGATTTTTGCGGAGAGGCGCGTTATGCCAGAGGAGAAGGAAGCGATCATGCAACCGCCATCTGATGTCGCGGCGATGCTCGATGCGCTGCAAAATGGCGCACAGAAGGCGCTAGGCGCGAACTTGGTCGCGCTCTACCTGCGTGGTTCCCTCGTGACCGGCGACTTTGATCCCAAGGCGAGCGACATCGACTTCTTCGCTGTGACGGAGCGGCGTCTCAATGGGCAAGAGTTTGCCGCGCTAGAGGCGGTGCACACGGAGTTTACGCGCCTGCCCAATCGCTATGGCGACCAACTCGAAGGGCCGTACATCGACCGTGTCGCCGCGCGACGATTCCAGCCAGATGAGCGTCATCCAACCATCGCGCGCACTGAACCGCTGCTTTGGCGCGAACACTACGCCAACTGGGTCTTCGAGCGCTGGACGTTGCGCGTATCGGGCGTCACGTTAATTGGTCCAGAGCCGCAGGCGCTGATCGACCCTGTATCGTGCGATGAAATTCTGGCGGCGGTGCGCAGCAACATGGTGAGATGGGTCGAGTGGATCAACGATCCAGACGACCCCGAGTGGCTCCTGCCGCGCGGACACAAGGCGTACGTGGTCGAGACGATGTGCCGCGTCCTCTACACACTGGCGACCGGAGCGTTAGCAGGCAAGCCACAGTCTGTCGCCTGGGCGCTGGAGACGCTGCCAGAGCCGTGGCGCACGACCGTCGAGCGCTCGCAGGTCTGGCATAACGACCAGACGGTGGATCTGAGCATCGCGCCAGAAGTGTCAGCGTTCGTCCGCTGGACCGCCGCGCGCGCCAAGGAGGAATGAGAATCCCTCGTCAGGTCTGGGGCATCATCTCGATCTCTAGTAACGACATGCCACGCATGTCGATCATGTAGCGTCCACGCGCGCGCACGATGCGCATCTGCACGCCGTCGCACGAGGGACAGCGCAGCACCATGCCCATCTCGCCGCCATAGAGCATCAGCGCGCCGAGCGGGTTGGTCTGGCCGCAACCGGCGCACTCGCTCTGCGCGCTGGTCATCTCAAAGGGAAAGATCTCCATCAGGAGCCCGGCTGCGGCGTTGCCGTCGAGCCGGAGGGATTCATCACTGCTATCGCTCATGCTGCGCCTCCAGTTGGCCCAAAGCGCTCAGTCTTGACGCGCTCCGGGGCATATCCCATCTCGACACAGACCGTTGCGACCGACTCGACCAGCGGCGTCGGTCCACAGATGAAGGTCAGCGGATGTTCCGCGGCGGCCCAGGCGAACTCCTCAAGCATCGCGCGGTCAATGCGCCGACTGTAGCCGGTCCAGCCTTCTGGCTGCGATCGCGTGAGGGTGTGGGCCACGGTGAGTTCGCTCTCCGCCGCCACAAGTTGGTCTAGCTCCTCGCGGAAGATGATCTCGTCGTAGGCGCGCGAGGAGTAGAGGAGGCGTACGGGAACAGGGCTGCGCAGGGCAGCCTTCTGACGAATCATCGCCATCAGCGGCGCGATGCCCGAACCACCCGCGACGAGCAACAGTGGACCGCCGTCTGCGGGACGCCAGGTAAACCACCCGCCGATGGGGCCGCGCAGTTCCAGTTGATCGCCTGTGCGCAGTACTTCGGTCAGGTAGGGGGAGACCTCGCCGTCGTCGAGCCGCTCAACCGTGATGGTGACATGTGGATTGGCTGGCGCAGATGAGACGGAATAGCTGCGCTCGGTCTGATAGCCATCCTCCGCCGTCAATCGCACGTCGAGATGCTGCCCGGCGCTATACCCCTGCCAGGTGGGCGCGTCGAGGACGAGGCTGCGGACGCGTGGCGTCTCGTCGATCAATTCGAGGACGGTGGCGCGCTGCCAGGCTAACCTGGCGCGTATCAGGGCCATGGTTCGCCTCCGGCTAGTCTCCCGCGTAGCGCTGTTCTTTCCAGGGATCGCCGTAGTTGTTGTATCCTAGCGACTCCCAGAACCCTGGCTCGTCCTCGGCCAGCAGCCGCAGGCCACGCACCCATTTGGCGCTCTTCCAGAAGTAGAGATGCGGCACAAGCAGACGCGCTGGGCCGCCATGCTCAGGAGCTAATGGGCCGCCCTCATAGATGTCCACGATCCAGGCTTTGCCGGCCGTCACATCCTCCAGCGGTAGGTTGGTTGTATAGCCGCCATCCGAAAAGGCGAGGACGTAGTCGGCGCTGGTCGTGATATCGCCCAGCAGCGTATCGAGGGAGACGCCAGTCCAGGTCGTGTCCAGCTTGCTCCACTTGGTCACGCAATGGATGTCTTTGGTGATGCTCTCATGCGGCAATTTCTGGAACTCTTCCCAGGTCCAGCGCCGCGGCTCGTCGATCTCGCCAACAATAGTGAAGTCCCACTGTTCGAGCGGGGTATGCGGTGTCGGACCAGCCGAGAGAACGGGAAAGCTCTCGACGAGGTACTGCCCCGGCGGGAGGCGTTGCGCGGACTCACTGCGCTGGCGGCGTCCCTGGAAGCCGCGACTGACGAATGGATCACTCATATGGGCCTCCTTGAAGCGTGTGGTACGCGTGGCGTTCGCGAGGGCGGACACGCCAATACAAGCTGCGGCGCCAGGGGACACTATATGCACATTGCCGCCCGATACGCGAGGGTCATCATAGCGCCGCGCGTATCCGTGTAGGCACATGCTGCGGCCATAGATCCAATAGATCTAGAGGCGGAGATTCATTCGCCAAGTGGGAGCGAGGGGACGCAAACCTCACGGATGGAAGCGCGCCGTCACTGATACTGGACCATCATCGGGGGGGGCTTGAGTTGCAGCACCTGCTTCGGTGTCATGACCGGTTCTTCGCAATACTGGTACTGGCTGCACGGGATTTGCATAAAGATCTTGAAGCCAAGCAGGTTGGTCTCGCCCTTGGCGAAGGCGTTATACTTCTCGATCTTGTTCTGCGGCGCTCCCTGCCCATCGATGCAGATGATCAGTGTCACCCCAGGACGCGGCTGCACGTTGCTCCAGGCGTCCTTGGGATCGGGCTTAAAAGGATTCTCCCACTGCTCATCCTGGAAGAATTTGTGGACGATCAGAATCTTGTTTGGCAGATGCTTGCTGATGACCATTTCCGAGAGCTGATCCATCACCCACTGGATCGTCGAGGCGACGGTACGCCCGCGATCCTGCCCTGGAACCACGCCTGGCCGCATCTCCCACTCCGGATCAAGCGCCAGGTGTACGTCGGGCTGCTCAAGATAGGGCCGGAAATGCTCGAACACATTCTGCTGGGTATCCCAGCCAACCTGCGTATCGAAGAAGAAGAGCTGCTTGGTGTCGCGCGCGACCTTGAGGTAATGGTCGATGTCAGCGGGATCGCGGTAATGCCGGTAGAGTTTGTCTGGTCCCGGCACACCATCGGCGACAGGGTCCACCAGATCGATCGAGCCGATGGCTGGATGTTTTGGATCGGCTGTGTTGTACTGGTCCGTGATCTGTTTCATCGCGGCGGCGAACTGAGTATCGTTGTCGGTCGCCAGCGGCGGGCTGACGGCGGCCCCATAGTTATTGAGAATGTAGTACATCAGCAGCCGGTTCTGCCCATCGTTCGCGCCAACGTCGATGTTATACATCCAGGCGTTGGGCCCGTTCTTCCGCCGGTCGAGCGCGGTAGAGGCGTCGGTGAGGACATTGCCGGCGGCGAGTCCAGAAGGCGGAGGAGCTACGACTGTCGGGCCGTTGCAGGCCGCCAGCGTGAGCAGACTGACCAACATCAGGAGAGAAAACCAGGCGTAGCGCCGCAACATGCCTCTCCCCACCACTCTTCCGCCTGGCATGCCATTTCCTCGCCTGACTACGCGTACAGTGGAACGTTACGCGAAGCCGGTCTTGCTCCGCCGCGCTATGCTACCATCTCGCCCGCCGCCTGTCCAGCGCGCCCGACGATCAGCACAGTATCACAAGACACGCACAGGCGGCGCGAAGATGGCGCCCATCAGGCGCGACGGGTCGTGACGGATGAGTGAGTCGCGATGGACTTGCATGAGCTTCTCGACCACCACCTCAGAGACCATCGCGCGGACGATTCCCTCATCGGGCTGGACGGGGAATTGTTCCTCGGCGGCGTAGGCGTCGACTAGATGGGGGGGGAATGAGCCATCATGGAGAATCACACGATCCACTGGGCCGCCGAGATAACGATGAATCTCGCGTACGAAGTCGGAGGCCCGATAGCCGTCGGTCTCGCCGTGCTTGGTCATCAGGTTGCAGACGTAGATCTTCTCCGCCTCGGAGGCGCGAATCGCGGCGGAGACTCCCTCGACGAGCAGGTTGGGCAGGATGCTGGTGTACAGGTCGCCAGGACCGATCACGATCACATCGGCGCGCTCGATGGCGCGGATCGCCTGCTCGCATGGAACGGCGTCGCCTTCCAGATAGACGCGCCGGATGGGCGCCAGCGGTACGCTGGTATGGTAGCCGCGGGTGTCAATATTCGTCTCGCCACAGATCTCGTCGCCATCCGCCAGTTCGGCGCACAGGGTGACACGCGAAAGCGTGACCGGCCAGACGCGGCCAGCGGTATCGAGCAGCGCCTCCGCATCTTCGATGGCGTGCAGCAGATTGCCCTGGTTGATGCCCTGCAGGGCGGAGATGATGAGGTTGCCCAGATTGTGCCCGCCGACACCCGGCGCCTGCTCCTGAGTATTGCTCTGGGCGTTGACGGCGGCCATCGCGCCGCTGTTGATCTTGTCCGTCCCGTTCGCAAAGGCGCCCTGCGGGAAGCGGAAGTTGAAGACATCGCGCCACAGCCGGCCATTGCGCGAGAGAGCGACAAGCGCCTGGCGCAGATCGCCCAGCGGCAGCACGCCAAACTCGTCCATCAGCCGGCGCGAACTTCCCCCGCTATCAGCCATCGAGACAATCGCGCTGATTGAGCAAGGGTAGCGCTTGAGGCTGTTGAGAACACCGAACGGGCCGCTGCCGCCGCCGATCGTGACGACACGCTTGCCGGCTAGTCGCGCCAGCGCGCTCTCCTGGCGCCCGCTCTCGTGTCCATCGTGTCCATTTTGCTCGTGCTCCATCTTGCGCTCACTTCTGGCGTCGCGCGGATATCCGCAGCGGGGGCGGCGTCATCGCGAGGGGAAAGGGTGCTGCGATCCTTGCGTTCGTGGCGACATTATAACCAACATGCGCGCGTTTCGCTCGCATTTGCAATGATTATAGGAATACTGGTGGCGCCCACAATCACATCTGCAGGTTAGACACCGCAGAAATCCTGCAGAAATCCTGCGCGAACAATGGAACAAACGCCCCTGCCCACAGTGAAAGCGACGCTCGATTCCCAGGAGCCAAACCGCCCGACCCGATCTATCCAGAGAGTACCGCGCTGGAATGACCGTATACCTGTTGTAAGCGCGACGAATACAGTCGATGACCACAGCCGACATGCTGAAGGGACACATCTCATGCTCACCGCGATCGTCAAGACGCCCACTCCCAGCCTCGTTGACACCTGCGAACTCACTTTCCTCGAACGCATCCCGATTGACTTCGAGCATGCGCTGGCGCAGCACGCCGACTATCGCAGGGCGCTCGAACGCGCAGGCGCACAGGTGGTCACACTCGCGGCCAGCCCTGACCTCCCCGACAGCGTTTTCGTCGAGGATACCGCCATCGTCCTGGACAGGTTGGCGGTCAGCACCCGCCCAGGCGCGCCATCGCGCCTGCCGGAAACGGCGCTCATGGAGCCTGTCATTGGGCGCTATCGGCGGCTGGAACATATTCACGCGCCGGGGACAGTGGACGGCGGCGATGCGCTGCTCATCGGACGCACGCTCTTCATTGGCGTTTCGACGCGCACGAACGCCGAAGGCATTCACCAACTCGAACAGATCGCGCAACCGCTGGGTTACGCGGTGATCCCCGTTCCTGTTCTGGGCAGCCTGCACCTCAAGACCGCATGCGCGCCACTGGATGCGACCACGATCCTGGTGAATTCCGACTGGATTGACCTCGAGCCGTTCAAGGGTTTCGAGCGCATTCTCGTCCCGGCGGATGAGCCGTTCGGCGCGAATGCGTTGCCCATCGCTGGGAAGCTCATCGTCAACGAGGCGTTTCCGCGGACGCTCGACCTCATCGTCAAGCACAGCGCATCCAGCGGCGTTCAACTGATTCCGGTCAACATCTCCGAGTTCAACAAAGCGGAGGCTGGATTGACCTGCCTGAGCCTGCTCGTCGACGAATAAACAGGTTTGACTGTGACGCCCGCCTAAGTCTGCCTAAGATCGTTGGAGAAGCTCCCGAATGTTCCAGCCCTCACGGAAGACCTCGCCCGGCTTCCAGGGTAAACCGAGGATTGGCAGCAGCCAGGCGTCCAGACCGATCAGGCCCGCCACCCGCCAGGCGAGGACCAGGAAGAGGCCGAACATGCCCAGGATCGGATTGATGCTCACCGTGCCCGCCAGCAAGTAGTTGAAGTTCATCAAGACGCCGAAACCGGCGGCGATGCCCGTCAGCGCGCCGAGGAGGAGGCCAAGCCCGACGAGGAACTCGCCCCAGGTCACCAGGAAGGAGAACAGGCCAGCGTTCGGCAGCACGAAGTCGTGCAAGAAGTTCGCATACCAGCCCTGCACAGATGGGTGGGCGCCGGTAGACTTGGCCAGCGCTCCATTGATGAAACCCGTGAGCGCGGTCCCGCTCGTTCCCCATGTGGGATCTGTTATTTTCTCCCAACCCGCAGTGAACCATTCCGCGCCGACATTCATGCGCAAGACAAACCACATCGCCGCTGCCCCTGCCGTGGCAAAGAAGAACCGCGAGATGGCTGGCTCTGGATAGTCATCCCTGGGGGTGCTTGCGATGAGCGCCGCTCGCTCTTGCGAGAAGCGCACGAAGGCAAGAATGAGCGCCAGTAGGAAGAGGATGAGCAAGGCTGGACCCCAGAAATCATTGGCGGTGTGCTTGGTCAACACCCAGATGATGTGAAAGAGGGTCCATAGACCGGCGACGACACAGATGCCGATGGTTCCGAGCCGATAGATACGAGTGAACTGCGCGGACATCGAGGCGCCTCCTTACGAATTCGGACGCCCACATCCGCGCGAGCGCCCGGTGTTCGTCGCGCACACCATATCCCACCAGGCAGCCGCACGTCCAGGGCGCATAAGGATCGAAATATGATTGTTACAGCCCGTGACAGGCAATGCGATAGCGCGGCGCATGAGAAGACACATGAACGGGCCGGCATCTCGATGGAAGACGCTCTATACCTTCACAAACTGTGGCGCGCCCGCTTCAGGACCGCTCAAATAGCGCTCGGAGGTTCCAGTTCTCACGAAAGATCTTCCCTGGTTTCCAGGGCAACCCAAGGAGTGGCAGCAGCCAGGAATCCAGGCCAATCAGCCCACAGACCCGCCAGGCGAGAACCAGGAATAACGCAAATGTCCCTATGATTGGGTTAATACTCACTGTACCCGCCAACAGGTAGTTGAAGTTCATCAAGACGCCAAAGCCTGCTGCGATCCCGGTGAGCGCGCCGAGCAGGATGCCAAGCCCCACCGCAACCTCACCCCAGGTGATCAACAGGGAGAAAAAACCGGCGTTGGGCAGCACGACGTTCTGCAAAAAGCCCGCATACCAGCCCTGCACCTCTGGGCGCGCGCCTGTGAACTCGGCCAAGGCCCCAGCGACAAACCCCTTGAGGGTGGTCGCATTCGTTCCCCATTCCGGGGATTGGATCTTCTCCCATCCTGCCAGCAACCACTGCGCTCCCACGTTCATTCGCACAACGAACCACAATGCCGACGCCCCCGGTGTGGCGAAGAAGAAGCGGGTGATAGCAGGCTCAGGGTACTCCTCTCTGGGGGCGCTTGTGATAAGCGCGCTGCGGTCTTGCGCGTAGCGCAGGAAGGCCAGGACGAGCGCGACGACCAAGAGTGCGACCAGGGCTGGACCCCACAGGTCGTCGCCGGGGCGGAAGCGGAGAACCCAGGCGATGTGCAAGAGAGTCCAGAGGCCAGCGATCACACAAACACCGATGGTTCCGAGTTGATAGATGCGACTCATCTGCGCAGACATCTGATATCCTCCTGACGAACCGGGCGCTGGTGGCTCAAATGAGCGTCCGATGATCGCACACACGATATACCGCCTTTGCGCATGAGTCCAGACCGCATTTTCTTACCAGCGCAGAGAGATAGGATGGCGCCGCATACGTCATCCTCTTGACAACGGCCACAGTCTCAGCTACTATGTCGTTGCACGTAATACGCGAGACGATATAGCGACGCGCGTACGAAAGTGAGTGAACGCGCCTATGGCGGACGATACGTTGACCGATCTAAACGAGCTTGGGCGCTTCTCGGACCCCTCGCTGCTGATCCTGGCGAGCCTGGCCGGCGGGCCGAAGCACGGCTACGCCATGATGGAGGACATCGAGCAGATGAGTGGGACGCGCCTTGGCCCTGGCACGCTCTACGGCGCGCTGGCCCGGCTGGAGCGGCGCGGGTTGATCGAGCCGCTGCCGGCAGAGGAACGCCGCCGTCCCTACCGGATCACTGGAGTAGGGGCTACAGTGCTGCGCGAGCAACTGCGCAGCCTTGAGACCTTCGCCGCGACGGGGTTGGGGCGGCTGGCAACGCTGTGAATGGGTGGCAGACAAGACATTGAAGTGAGGAAAGCGCGCGTATGAACTCGAAACGACTGCTCGGCGCGGAGATCACGGTCTTCGCCGCCTATATCGCCTTCGTCGTCGCTGGCATGGTCTTCGCCAAGATGGTGGAGTACGACGACTTCTCCGACGTGACGCACGGCAACACGCTGATCACCGTCGCGTTCAACACGCTCGTGGCGGGCGCGTATATCGCGTTGCTGGCGGTGGTGATCGGCGGGCTACCGCTGGCGTTCGCCGCCGCGCGCTACGCCATCACGACGCGCCGCTGGAGCATCCTGGCGCTGCTGGCCGCGCCGCTGCTCGCCTTCGCCGCGCTGATTGGCTACGCCGCGCTCGTCGGAGCGGTGCTGGCGCCGGCTTTCCATACCGGTAGTGGCGTGACGCCAGGCAATGTCGTTCTCTTCCTCGGACTGGGGTTGGTCTTCGTGCTGGGAGCGGCGTTCAGCGTCTATGGCGTCGCGCGCGCAGTGCGCGAGAGTGAGATCAGCCCGCGGCTGCTGGCCTTTGCGCGCATCCCGGCGCTGGTGACAACGCTGGCGATGGCCGTCGTGACGGTCGCGCTGATCGTCTGGGGAATTGCGCTGCGGGCCGCTGCGCCGGACCTCTTTGGCGCGGGCGAGGGCATCCTGGAGACAAACGTCGCGCTCAACTGGCTCGGCGTCACGCTGGTCATGACGCTCGCCACGATTATCGCCATCATCGCTCTGACCCGGAGCGCAGGGAATCCACGTCCGGCTGCCGCAACGGCCTAGAGCAAGGGGGAGCGGCGCATGACACGCGCGAGGAGCGTCACAAGGGGAACCTGGCTCGTACGGCTCTATCCTGCGGGATGGCGCGAGCGCTACGAGGATGAGTTCGTGGCGATGCTGGAAGACGCCCGCCCGTCGTTGACCGACTACGCTGATATCCTGCTGGGCGCGCTGGACGCCCGCCTCTTTCTGCGCGACGCGACTGGAGGGACGCTGACGATGTTGACACGCTATCGCGCGGCGAACGTCGCCGTGTTCTGCTCGTGGATCCTCTTTGTGCTGACCGGTCTCGCGCTCAACGGCATGCTGGACGACAGCGCCTATGTCCCGCTGATGCGCGTGCGCGCCGATCTGCACACGGCATGGCTTGTCCTGCAAGTGGGCGCGGTGATCTCGCTGCTAGCGGTGCTGGCCAGAGGGCTGCCCATCGCGCTGGCCGTCTGGCGCAACTCGCCTGCGCAACGGCGCTGGTTCCTGGTCCCGGCGATCTGCTTCCTGCTCGTCGCCGCGCCGGTCGCCATCGCGGTCATTCTCACAGTGACCGGCGTTGCGCAGCCTGTCACGGCGCCGCCATCCTGGGGACATCCGGTAGTGATCGGCTATCAGATTCTCTTCATCCTCTGCGCCGTCGCCAGCACATACGCCGTGACGCGCGCCGTGCAACTAGGATCAGTCGGTGAGGAGACGTATCGCTTTGCGCTCATACCCGCGATTGTCACCGTCAGCGCGATGGCGCTGATGCTGGGCGCGACAGTGGTATGGGGTTTGCTTGCGAGCGCGGCGCTGCCTGATGCGTTCTATCGCGCGCCGGGCGCATGGCCCAGCAATCTTACTTTTGCAAGCTGGCTGATCGTTGTGATCGTGATGTCGGTCGCAACGGCGGTCGGCGCTATTGCGTTGCTGCGTGGCTTCGCGGCGCGTAGCGGCGATAGCCAGTCGCCCGCGCTCGCCTGAAGCGGGTGGATTCCTCAGTGATTGCCTGTGCGAATTGAAGGCATATGGCCGTCGGTCATTACGTTTCCGCTGGTTCGCCGTGCGCGCCTGTCAGTAATCCCAGTTGTAAGAACGACGCTTCCGTCGCGTCCCGCAAGACGTCGGCGAGCAAGCGTAGCGTTGCGGCGTCGTAGCGCTGCAGGAACTGGATGAAGCCGCGCTCCATCCGCTCGTCAAACGTGCGATGGAGATCAAAGAGGTCCCTGCCGGGAGGCGTCAGGCGAAACAGCAGCTCTTTTCTGTTGTTCGGCAGTCGCTCATGGCTAATCAAACCTTGGGCGATCAGCCGCCGCGTGATCTTGGAGACGGTCCCCTTCGGAATCCGGTACCGCTCGGAGATCGTAATCCCGTTCACTGGCTCCATGCGGCCGATGGCGTCAATCACCCGCAGGGCCATGGGCGTCGAATCTCGCAGGATTTCGACGATCAGCGGGCTGGGACTGTGTGCGATTAGCCACCGCCACTCCTCATTCTCCGCCGAGTCGAACCGCTCGGTCATCTTGGCGAGCAACGCCAAGATCTCTGTGCTCAGCGCGGCTGGCTCATCCGCGGCGTCTGTGTGATGGTCCGGCGAATCGGGCATGGGAGCGTCTCCCCGGCTATTTATGCTGTCTTCTCCAGTATATCAAACCGGCCAGAACGAAGATGTTTCCATGGAAACAATATTGACGAGAGCCGCCCGTGGAGGCTAACATGGTTTCCTGAGGAACATTCCTGCGTCTGACAGCAGAAAAGGGAGAGAAACCATGAAGGCCGCCGTACTCCACAAGTTTGGCAAGTCGCCCAGGTACGAGGATTTCGCCGATCCGATCCCTGGGCAAGACGAGATCGTGATTCACGTCAAAGCGGTCGCCCTGGAAAATATCGATCGCGCGATGGCGAAGGGAACGCATTTCTCCACCCGCCAATTTCTGCCGCAGTTGCCTGCGGTTCCGGGGTCCGATGGCATTGGCATGACAGCGGAAGGTAAACTGATCGGCTTCGGGGGGATGCGCCCACCGTATGGCTCGATGGCCGAACGCGCCGCCATTCCAGCCGCCTATCAGGTTCCCATTCCCGACGGCGTGGATGCGGTGACGGCGGCCTCTATGCCAAGTTCCACATTGACGGCGCTCTTTCCGCTCAAGTGGGGCGCCAAGCTCCAGCCGGGCGAAACGGTGCTGGTGAATGGCGCGACGGGATTTGCTGGCAGGCTTGCTGTTCAGGTGGCGAAGCTGCTGGGCGCAGGGCGCATTGTCGGGACCGGGCGCGACGCCGCCGCACTGCACACGCTCCATACGCTGGGAGTTGATAGCGTCATCGACTTGAAGCAATCGCCTGACAGGCTCGCAACAGCCTTCAAGGACTCTGCTGGAGAGACTGGCTACGACGTCATCCTCGATTTCCTCTGGAGCCGCCCGACGGAGACGCTGATCAAGACGCTGGTCCCAGATAAACTCGCGTTCGCGCGGGGGCGCACACGCCTGATCCAGATTGGCGAGATGGCAGGATCTGCCATCACGCTCTCCGCCGACGCGCTACGCACGTCGGGGCTTGAGATCACCGGCGCCGGGGCCGGACTCACGCCCGAAGCCATCGGCGAGGGGACCGCGCAGGTCTGGGAGTGGATCAAGGCGGGCAAGCTCCAGGCGGAGATTGAAGTAGTCGCGCTCAAAGATGTGGAGCGCGCCTGGGGTCGCGCCGATCTGCACGGCAAGCGCATCGTCCTCGTCCCGTGATATAGAAGCAATGAGACACGCTGACTGGCGCGTCTTGGAGAATAATTGTGCGCTCAGGCCTGACCTAAGGTGTAGGACCAGGTTCGGCTTCCCGTTTGGAGTGTATAGGCGACCAACATAGGCGCGAGGGTACTCGCGGTGGGCGAGTATTCAGGAATTACCACCAGGTCGCCGAGGATTGTTACCGGGATTTCAGAGGGACCAGTGACGTCATGCTGCCAGAGGATGTTCCCCGTACTCAACTGCACAACAGCAATGGTATTAACGATGGGAGTCGCTCCGGTGGGGATGGGTCCAAGTGAATATACGGCGGCTAGCCCATTGCCCTGTGGCGGCGCCGCAACGCCTGATGCGATGACGGGTGGTTTGGTAGGGGTGCTCCAGAGTGGCCGCCCCGTCTGACTGTCTAGCGCCCGTATGCTTCCTGTCGCCGTATTCTGCGCGCCTTCTGTCAGATAGAAATTCTCCTCTGCCGCAGCGCACACCGACAACTTTGCGGACGTTGACATCTCCCAGAGTGTTTTCCCGTCTGTGGTAGAGAGGCCCATCACGACATCGCCGCTGTCACTCGCGTGAGTAGTCGTACAGAGGACGCTGCCACTCTGGTTGAGTACGGGGCGGCTGAAAACCGCGCCTGGAGCGCTCCGCGCGCTTCGCCACGCGAGACTCCCATCGCCAGTTTTGACGGCGAACCAGGTGGCTCCAATACCGTGACCAGCGCTATCTGCCTCGGTGGCTTCGACAAAGACCAACTGCTGGGTGACAACCGGGCCAGGATAGCCTTCAGTGACTACTGAGGAAGTATAGGGCGGTTGCCCACCATCCAGATCGTAGAAGGACCCGCCAGGTGGCGTAAAGGTCCACGCCACCGAGCCGTCGGTGATATTGAGCGCTACCAGCATTTGGCCGGCCCTCAGGAGAATAAGCTCACCAACGATAACAGGGTTGGTCGGGGGATCTTGCAGGATTGCGCTCCAACG
>DATAOM010000395.1:0-2117 GCA_036265775.1 Ktedonobacterales bacterium
ACCCTTTTTCGCTGCTCTTTGGTCGGCGCGCGCTCCTCTCGCTGCTCGCCACCAGCCCCACGCCCGAGGCCCTAGATCGCGCGGGAGTCGCCGCCTGCGCTCCGGAGTTGCGCCGTAGCATTGGCGCGCTGCTGGAGGAGTGGTCGCCCGACGCGCTCTTCACCCCCTATGGCTTGTTGGCGCTCGAATCCCTGGTCGCCAGCGCGTATCCGCTGCTGGACCCGTTCGAGAGCGAGACGCATACACGACTGAGATACGCGCTGCCAGGCGAGTTCGAGCCGTATCTGGGGCGCTGGCTCGACTGGCTGGAGCCGCTCGACGAGGGCGGCGAGGTGGACCCCACCGCGCTGAGTTTGCTGGCGCGCTTTGGTGGCGGCGTCTACGTCGTGCGCAGCGAGGGCGCGATCTACGCCTTCGCCGGACTGCGCCACACTTCGGCGCATGTCTCTGAGATATTCAGCCTGGCGACCGCGCCGCTTGATAGGCGGCTGGATGTGACGCCGGACGACGCGCAGGAGCTTGCCCGCGCCGTCACCGCGCGCGCTACCAAAGCGGCCTTTGCTTCCGGGCGCATCCCGCTCTACGCGACGCCAGCCACGCATTACGCCACTCAGGAGATGCTCGATGCGCTCGGCTATCGTCTCTACGCCGACACGCTCACGCTGACCGCGGCGACATGAGCCTCGGATGCGCGCGTAGGACGAGCGCGCACATTCGTCAGGACCCGCTTGCATCGGCGCCAGAGAAGGCGTAAGATGCGCGGGAACGTGCGGAAGCCGCGCAGGGAGCGGGATACACGCGGCTCCGTGGCTGGAGTCCGTGGCCGAGAGGGAGCGTCGCTGTGCCGGTAGATCAGGAACCCACCACGACCGTTCGCCGGGAGAGCGTACGGGAGACCGTTGGGACGCGGGTGGAGGAGAGCGCGACGCCCGCTGGTCCCTTTACTGGCGTGCCGCTCTTCGCCAATCTGGACGAGGAGAGCCTGCGTGAGCTGGAGCGCGCGGTGCGTCAACGTAGCTTCCGCCCTGGCGAGATCATCTTCCATCGCGACGATCCCGGCCAGATGCTCTACGTCATCAAGCAGGGAAAGGTGCGCATCTACATCACCAGCCCGGATGGCCAGGAGGTGACGCTGGTGGTCTTCGGCCCGGGCGACTACTTCGGCGAGCTGGCCATTCTGGATGGGCGTCCACGTTCGGCCAGCGCGATCGCGCTCGACGCGGTCGAGACGCTTGCCCTGCAGCGCAATGACTTCATCGCCGCCGTCAACCGGCATCCACGTATTGCGATCCAGGTGATGCATGCGCTCTCGGTGCGGCTACGGCATACCGACGCGATGATCGAGGACCTGCTCTTCCTGGACGTGCATGGCCGTGTGGCGAAGAAGCTGCTCGATCTGGCCGAGCTGCATGGCGTGCGGACGCCCGAAGGGGTGCGCATCGAGATGAAGCTGACGCAGACCGACCTCGCCGCGTTGGTGGGCGCCTCGCGCGAGAGCGTGAACAAGGTGATCGGCTACTTCGTCGACAAGAACTTCATTAGCTCCGAGAAGCGCAAGATTACGATTCTGCGACTCGCCGACCTGCGCAGACGCGTGTGTTAAGGATGGGCTGATGTCAGGCTGGCGTGTATTTGCGCCGAATCAAAATCCGCCCATATCTCCCACCAAATCCGGCTGGCGTGCGCGCAATAGGGCGCCGAGGCGGTATAGTGGAGCGTACACATTCCAGATACACGGGTACAGGAATTCCCAAAATACGAGAGTGGCGACGCCGCCATGCGGCTTATGAGGAGCCGCTGTATGTTGCGAGGAGTAGCGCGTGAGGACGCTAATCGTCATCCCGACCTATACCGAGCGCGAGAATATCGCCAGCCTGATCGCGGACGTCTTGCGCTTCGCGCCCCAGGCCGACCTCCTGGTGATCGACGATGGCTCGCCCGACGGCACCGGCCAGCTGGTCGACGAGATCGGCGCCACGAATCCACAGGTCAGCGCGCTGCACCGCCCCGGCAAGATGGGTCTGGGCACCGCGTATGTGCTTGGCTTCCGTTATGCCATCGAACACGAGTACGAGCTCGTCTTCGAGATGGACGCCGATTACTCGCACAATCCGCAG
>DATAOM010000396.1:0-5516 GCA_036265775.1 Ktedonobacterales bacterium
AATAAGATCGTAGGAGCGCTGCTCGCGCTCGGCGAAATGAGCAAGGCGGCAGGAGAACTCGGCGACATAGGGATGGAGTTCGCTGGGTGGGAGAAGGGTAGCGGGTCCGGCGGGGAGGGAGATGAGGCGGACGCCATGCGCGGGATATTGAATAGTAGGGGTATCGCAGTCTATGCGACGGGTGAAGATATCGATCTCAACGCCGCTGCGGCCAAGCTCGCGAGCCAACTCACGGATGTAGACGTTCATGCCGCCGGCGTCGCGGGTGCGCCCAAGTGGCGCGAGGGGAGAGGTGTGCAGGCTAATCATTGCGATGCGCGACTTCTGTGAGGCCGCAAACTCCCCAGACGCCATCACGGGCGTCTGCGCTCTCTCGCAGATGCGCGGCCACCGGCCCTCGCTGGCCCGCGCCGCTTCCGCCTCCTGGGCTGTCGTGTTCAGCCCGCTATGCGTATGGATGGTCAATTCCGTTGTCCTTTTCTGGATAATCGGGGATAAGGGAATCACTTCCCTTTTGGTAGTCTTTAGATACTATACTCCACGACGCAAACCTCAACCACAGATTTACCGCGCGGAATGTAGCAGAATGTATACGAATGAACCGTCCAGTCGGCGCCATCCTTCAGGCTACCGACGCGCCTGACCGCAGGGGCTATCGCGCTTGACGCTACGAGCGCTACACACGATAATGGCGGGGGATGCGTGGTGGTGCGCTCGGTTGCTTTCGATGCCCGGCGACTTCCGCCTTTTCCCGATCTCCGGTGTGGCGGCTGTAACTGAGGTGGGAGCCAGGGATGACGCAGATGAGCCTCGGTGAGAGCCTTCGCACGATCGAGACCGAGATCGCCGCTGGACGCGCCGAGTCGGCGCTGGCGCAGTGCCAGGAGGCGCAGACCCAGTATCCACGCGCGCTCTCGGTGCAGCGCGTGCTCGGCGAGACCTACCTGAGCCTGCGCAAGCCGCGTGAGGCGCTGGCCGCGCTCGAACGCGTGCTCGCCGGCGATCCAGAGGACGCCCGCGCCCTCTGCGCACGCGCGCTGGTGTATCAGATGCATGGCGATTCACAGGCGGCGCTGCAATGGTATCGCCGCGCCTGCGATGTGCGCCCGGAAGACCAGGTCCTGCGCTCGACCTATTCCGAGTTGGCAAACCGACTGGGCCAGGCCGCCTATCAGCCGACGCGCGTGGGGCTGGCGCGGCTCTACCTGCGCGATGACCTCTATGCGCACGCTCTGCGCGAGTGGGAGTCGCTGGCGCAGGAGACGCCGGACTTACTAGAAGTCCAGGTCGGGCTAGCGGAAACGCTCTGGCGTGTGGAGCGACCAGACGAGGCGCAGGCGCTCTGCGAGCGTATCCTGGCCAACGCGCCGACCTGCCTGAAGGCGCTGCTGCTGCTGGCAGCGATCCACTACGACGCCGGACGCGATGATGAAGCGCTGCGCCTGGCCCTGCGGGCGCGTGACCTGGACCCAGAGCTACGCATCGGGCATGCGCTCTTCTCTGATCGGCTCACGGCAGGCGACGCGGGGCTACGCGCGCTGCTGAATGGAGAGAAGGCCGAGCGTGCGCAGCGGCCACGGGCCAACTCACGTCCTCTCGCCGCCTCACAGGGTGGGCGCGAGGTATCACAACTGGCGGCGCATGTCGCGGCGCGTCCACTCTCATCGCTTGATCTGGGCATCAAGGTGCCGGAGGAGTTCCAGGGCCTCTTCTCTGAGACGGAGTTCATGCTCTGGGGACCGGACGACGAGACGCGCACGCGTATGGCGACGCAAGCCCTTGAGGCGACCGATAAGTATCCGCGTGTCAAACCGCCTCCGAAGCAAACCCTTCCTATCTCTCCCGCGCCGCTCACTGCTCCTCCTGCCCCCACGCCGCCTGTCGTCGAAGCGCCGCCTACGGCTCCCACACAGGCGGCTCCGACCCCAGCGACTTCGGCGCGCCCACACGAGTTCGTGCCGCCTGCGCTGATCGAGCACGGGATACCCTTGCAGGACGACGAGGCGCGTGACGCTATGGGTTGGGTAAACTGGCTCCAGTCGCAGGGCGCGCAGCCGCAGGGAACACAGGCGGCTGCGCCTCCACCTCAACAAGCGGCGTCCAATGGCGCGGAGGAGGAGACCAACTTCATCCTGCGCGCCGAGGCGCCGTCGAACGGAGCAGGAGCGTTGCGCGCGATGTTCGCTGAGCTAGGACCAACGCCAGGCAGCGAGAGCGAGACTGGGCGGCTGGCGCGGGTGAAAGAGTTGGCGCAGCAGCCTGAGGCGGCTCGACCAGATGGCGTGACTGGGCTGGAGACGCTTGAGAGTGAACTCGCCTCGTCGGGATTCCAGCAAATGGAGACAGGGCAGGGCATGCTCGCCTCGATCGCCGCTGGCGAGGCGGCGGCGCGCGCATTGGGCGTGGATCCGAACGCGTCGTCGGCGAATCCAGCGGACGGCGGCGACTTCCGCGCGCGGCTGGAGCAGGCGCGCGAGTGGCGCGAGATGAACCGGCTGGACGAGGCGTTCTCGACGTATCGCGTCCTGCTCAAGATGGCTCCTGATCTGCTGCCGGATGTGGCCGCGGAGATCGAGGAGGCGTTGCGTATCGCGCCAGATCACCCTGAGGCGCGCCGGCTGCTGGGCGATGTGAAGCTCAAGCAGGGCGACTACATGAGTGCGCTGGAGGCGTACAATCGCGCCGTCGAGTTGGCGCAGTCGCGCGGGTAGCGCAAGAAAGAATGTGCGATCATGGAGACGCTGCTTGAGCGGCTGCTCGCCATTGAGAGCGTCAGCGCGGCGGTGATCGCACGCAGAGATGGCGCGATTATCTCCAGCACGATCGACGGCGAGGAGGCTGAGGCGTTGGGCGCGATGGGCGCCGCCGCCTTCGACTCCGCCGTGCGCTATGTCGGCCAGCTCGGCGCGGATAAGCTCCGTTTGGCGCTCTTCGAGACCGCAAGCGGCGCGGTGCAGGTTGGCGATCTGGGCGACAGACTCATCGTCGTGCGCAGTTCGGACCTGACCAGCCTGGGGCGTATCCGGCTGGAGATCGCTCACGTGGTGAAGACCGGCGCGCGCTAGCGCAATCATTGTTGATTTAGAGGAGAGACAAGCTGTGGAACGGACACTGATCATCGTCAAGCCGGAGGGCGTGCAGCGCGGGCTGATCGGGCCGACGCTGGCGCGTTTCGAGGCGAAGGGGCTCAAGGTCGTCGGGCTGAAGCTGCTGCAGATTCCGCGTGAACTCGCGGAACGCCACTACGCCGAACACCAGGGCAAGCCGTTCTACGAGGGGCTGGTGGCGCACATCACCTCAAGCCCAGTCGTGGTTGGCGCGCTGGAAGGCCCCGATGCCGTCGCCGTCACACGCACGCTGATCGGCGCGACGAATCCACGCGCGGCGGCGCCGGGAACGATCCGTGGCGATTACGGGCTGGAGATCGGGCTGAATATCGTCCATGGGTCGGATAGTATCGCTTCTGGCGAGCGCGAGGTTGGGCTGTTCTTCGCCGCAAATGAACTGGTGAGCTACGAGCGCGCGCTCGATCGGTGGGTCGTGGCTAGGGAGTAAATAAAGGAAAGAGGAAGGCGAGAGGGCTATGCGGTGGGCTGGCGGCGACGGGCGCTGGCTTTGGTGTTTTCTCTGATGCTGTCCATGGTGATTGGTATCTTGACCGTCCCGCCGCGCTCCTCGACGTGTCGCCAGCATTCCGTCCGGCTGACGAGGCACTTCTCCTGCTCTTCCCAGGTCTCGGCGGGCGTATTTTGCAGGCAGTAGACCTGGTAGAGTGGCTCGCCAGCCTCGGTATCGGCGTCGATGAACCAGCGCACACGATAATGAGGGCAGCCGGTGCGGTACCGCCGCCAGTTGATGCTCTCTTTTGGATGTTCGCTCAGGGTAAATTCCAAGAAAACGCCATGCCTCTCAATGGTATAACAGGAAAACCATGCGCTGGGGTTGTCTCCGACCTTCCTGCCGTGTGTCATTCTCTCTACGGTGAGCAGGGACGGTCGCCTACGGCATTATATGCCCCTGATCGCGCATGGCGCAAGGCGGCAACGCAGGCCACACGCCAGGCGTATTCTATCTTAGAGCCATTTTCTCAGTATCACTTTTTGTCGGGATAAGAGCGTCAGTCAGGAGCGTGCATCCGATGACTCAGCCACCCGAGCCAGCGCAGTGGCGCGACCCGTACGATCCGCCAACATCGGTGGCGCCGACAACCAGCACAGTAGGCCCAGTGAAAGATAGCGACGCAGCCGCGCTGGCTGTCCCCTGGACACCACGGCAAACCTGGATTGGCGTCGCAGTCACGCTCGGACCCTGGCTGCTGCTCGCGCTGGCGACGCTCGCCCTGTCTTCGCGCACTCCCACCAGCACACAACTGCGCCCACTCAGCCCGCTGGAAGACGCGGTCGGCGGCGTGCTTGGCTTCGGCGTCACGGCGATCCTGGAGGCGACGTTCCTGGTCGCGCCGCTCGTCTTCGCGCTGCGGACACGCCCAGCGGGATCAGGCGCTGTCGAGGCGCTGCGTGCGCTGGGCTTCCGGCGATTCAACTGGGGCGTGGCGGCGCTCTGGGTCGTCATCGCAGCTATCCTAGGCTACGCGGCGAGCGCGCTCTACGATGTGGTGAAGGGTCCGCTAGGGTTGCAGACGAATACCGATGCCCTCGCCGAGCAGATCAAGATCGCGCCGCTGACGACGCTCGGCTTGCTGCTGGCCGGAGCGCTCGTCGCGCCGGTCTGCGAAGAGGTCTTCTTCCGTGGCTTCCTGCTGCCGGGCATCGCGCGCTCCATGCCCATCTGGGCCGCCATCGCCGTCTCATCGCTGTTATTCGGCGTCGCGCACGCGGACCTCGGCTCGTTTGCCCCACTCGTCGTGATCGGCTTGCTGCTCGGTGTCGTGCGCTACAAGACGCGCTCGCTCTGGCCCTCGATCTTCCTGCACACGCTGAACAATGTTGCGGCGCTGCTTGCCTTGCTGCCGCTGATCCCACACTGAGCGGGACCTGAACAGACGCGTGAACGAAACGGCCCGCCCGGCGAGATCGCCAGACGAGCCGTCGGTTCGCTCCCTTGCGCCAGGGGAACTCAGGGTCGGGAAGCGCGCGTGGAGACTTAGGCTGCGTGGTAGGCGGCCTAATAGACGAAGGAGACTCCGGGGCCTGAGTGCGCGTAACGATAGCTCACGCGGCCCCAGCCACCGCCGTTGAAGTAGAAGTTCATCTCGCTGACGATGAACCAGCCGCCGCCGAGCACACGCTCGACATGCGCGACATGGCCGCCACCGCCAGCGCCCTGTACGCCTGGCGCGAAGACTGCCGTCGCACCCGCCGCCGGAGCGCTCCCTGTTGGGATGCCACGCGCGCGCGCCGCGCCCGTCCAGCTCGCGGCGTTGCTCAGGAAGCCGCGATCCTGGCGTCGATACCAGGCGTACCAGGTGCAGACGCCGAAGGCACTGCTGTAGCGATCGCCGCGGAAGTCAGCCATCGCCCAGGTATGGTAGCCAGGCGGATAGGCCCACTGGCTGA
>DATAOM010000397.1:0-4963 GCA_036265775.1 Ktedonobacterales bacterium
GCGCGCGAGGTATGCAGCCGGTAGGGCTCGGTCGGCGCCTGCGTCACCAGGTCGTCGATCAGCACGCCGATGTAGGCTTCGTCGCGGCGAAGGATAAAAGGTGGCTCGCCGCTGACACAGAGCGCCGCGTTGACGCCAGCCATCAGGCCCTGCGCCGCCGCCTCCTCGTAGCCCGACGTGCCATTGATCTGCCCGGCGAGGAACAGCCCACGCGCGACCTTCGCCTCCAGCGCGGGCGTGAGCTGATCGGAGGGCGCATAGTCGTACTCGACGGCGTAGCCGACACGCATCAGCTCGACGCGCTCCAGTCCAGGAATGCTGCGCAGCATCGCCAGTTGCACGTCTTCGGGCAGGCTCGTGTTCATGCCCTGGACGTACACCTCGCTCGTACGCCAGCCCTCCGGCTCCAGAAAGACCTGATGCCGCTCCTTCTCGGCGAAACGCACGACCTTGTCCTCGATGGAGGGGCAGTAGCGCGGCCCGATGCCCTCGATGACGCCAGTGTAGAGCGGCGAGCGGTCGAGGTTGGCGCGGATAAGGTCGTGCGTGCGCTCGTTGGTGTGGACGAGATAGCAGGGCAACTGCGCTCGCCAGGCGGTGCGCGCCTCGTCGGGCAACGGATAGATTGGATGCGGCTCGCCCGGCGGAATCTGCACATCCGCGCGCGCAGTCACGTCGTACGAGAAATAGAACGGCGTCTGGCTGCCGATCTGCAGGCTGGCCTGTGAAAAGTCCACCGTGCGCGCGTCGATGCGCGGCGGTGTGCCGGTCTTGAAGCGCTTCACCGTCATGCCGAGCGCGCGTAGCTCATCCGAGATGCCCAGCGACGGTCCCTCACCCGCGCGGCCGCCTGGCGATGTGCGGTCGCCGACGACGAGCCGCCCATTGATGAACGTCCCGGTGGTGAGGATCACCGCGCCCGCCGCGAACGGCCCGCTGCCGGAGAGGACTCCGGTAATGCGCTGGCGGCCCTCGGCGGCGCGCTCGACGAGCAACTTGTTGACCGTGGCCTGCTTCAGTTCCAGGTTGGGCTGCCGCTCCAGCGCATATTTCATCGTCAGGCGATAGGCCTGTTTGTCGCACTGCGCGCGCAGCGCCTGCACGGCTGGCCCTTTAGAGGTATTGAGCAGGCGTATCTGGATGAAGGTGCGGTCGGTCGCGCGGCCCATCTCGCCGCCCAGCGCGTCAATCTCGCGCACGAGGTGGCCCTTGGCGGGTCCGCCGATGGAAGGGTTACAGGGCATCAGCGCGACACTATCCAGGTTCATTGTCAATAGCAGTGTGCGACGCCCCATGCGCGCAGCCGCCAGCGCCGCCTCGCAACCCGCGTGACCCGCCCCGACGACGATCACGTCGTAGCGCCGGTCCGCTGGAATATCGGTTAGAGAATCATTGTTCTGGTCGCTCATAGTCTCCATGCCTAATCCGAGAGCGTTTCATACTCAGCGCGAAGTATCATCTACGATCTCGCGCGTAGTCAAATGGAATCTTCTGGAATCTTTGCGGCCAAACGACAGGCCCCCGGCGAACCGAGGGCCTGTCGAGAATGCGCCACGGTGGCGCGCTACTGAACTGTAATCGTCATGTTCATCGTCGGGTGGATGGTGCAGGTAATCTTGTACGTCCCCGCCGTGTCGAACTTGACCGGCTTCGTCTGACCAGGATCGACCTGCATGCCGTTCGCGGAGGTCAACTCTGACGGACCCTGCGCGCCAGACTGACAGGCGCCATTATCGCCGATGCAGAGGATGTGCGTCGAGCCGGAGCTTTCCGTCATGAAATTGACGGTCGTGCCCGCCGTGATGGTGAGCGCGTGGTGGGTGAAGTCCGTCTGGCCCATCGTGACATCTGGTGTGGTGTATTCGTCGCCACCGCCATTGCCGTCACCAGGGGTCTTGCCACAGGCTGTGATCGCCAGCGCCAGGATCAGGAGGAGGGGAACTACGAGGACAAGTGCCTTCTTCATGCTATGTCAGGTTCCTTTCAATCAACCTCTCGGCGCCGGGGTAACCATCGCCCCTGCGCGCCGGTCGAATGGGCGCTTTGCGGCCCCATTGCCGCGAGCTCTCGCCGGACGCGTGCGTCCATTGGCCAGCCCATTCTCATGCAACTATAACAAAAGGCGCGGAGGCGGGCAATACGGGCCGATTCTTTTGCCATCGCCACGAATCCGCCGCTGAATCCGCCGCTGAATCCGCCGCTGGCGTCACATCACAATACAGGTACGTCGCGCTCGCTTTAGGAGTTTGTGACCTCATCGTGAGGGGCCAGCCGGTAGCCGACGCCAGGCACGGTGAGGATGTACTGCGGCGCGCTAGGGTCCGCCTCGATCTTCTTGCGCAGCCGCCGCACGTAGACCCACAGAAAGTTCGTCGCGTCGTGATAGGCTGGCCCCCACACCCGCTCAAGCAGCTCCTCATGTGAGAGGACAGCGCCGGGACACGCCGCGAGGACACGCAGGAGCTTTAGTTCAGTCCTGCTCAAGGGAACTGGCTTGCCATTCCGCCGAACGGAGCGCCCGCCGACGTCGAAGCTCAGCGCGCCAATCGGCGCTTCAGCGCGTGGCGGCTCACTTGCCGACCGTGAGCGCAGCGTCACACGCACGCGCGCCAGCAGTTCTTCGGTGCTGAATGGTCGCGCGATCCAGTCGCTGGCGCCAGTGTCGAGCGCGCGTGCGCAGGCGAGCGGGTTGTGCGCGCGCCCCAGGACAAGCACAGGGCAAGCGCCGCGCGCCAGTAACTCACGCAGCAGCGAGTGATCGCGCATCCCGCGCGCGCCGCCATCGAGGATGATCGCGTCCGGCGCGTCCAGGTCTACCGCGCGCCATGCATCCTCCGCCCCGCGCGCCACCGAGCACGCGAAGCCGCTGGCGTCGAGGTTCGCCTTGAGGTAGCGCGCCATGCGCGCGTCTTCTTCGACGATCAGGATGACGGGGCGCTCACGCTCAACGAACGATGATGCGCGTTCAGCCACAGCGAGAGTCGCTGCTGGCGCAGAGATCGTGGCCTCGGCGTGCGACGCGCTCGTCTCCGCCGATTCAGTATCTTGTGAGGGAGCGATCGTGGAATCTTCGGGGACATCCAACTCGCGGATGGGCCACCAGGTCGCCAACGCCAGGCCAGTGTCGGTCGCTGGTCGCTCCGGCCAGAGCTGCCCGCGCTGCGCCTCCAGGATCACCTGCGCTAGTGGAAGCTCCAGGCCTGATCCTCCCGTATGCGCGCCTGGGGCGGAAGGTTCGAGGAGATGGGCGAGTCTTTCGTTCTCTGGCGTCGCGCCGAAGTGGCGCACGCGCGCCGCGACTCCCTCCTCCTCCATGCGCACGCTCACACGCACCGCGCCGCCCTCCGGCGTCGCCCGCACCGCGTAATCAATCAGCAGCGAGAATGCGCGCGCCGCCCACTCGCCATCGGCGTAGACCGGCGGGATGTCGCCAAGCAGCGCCAACTCCAGCGTATGCCGGGGCGCGACGGTCTTCCATTGCGGCAGGATGTTCATCAGCAGGTCGCCCAGATCGCACGGCGCGATATGCAGCGGCGTCTGGCCCAGCCCGCGATTGACGACCTCGCGCCAGATCGCGCCAGTTGAGCGCGCGTCCGACGCCTCGAAGAGATCAGGCGAGCGCTGGAGGATACGCGCGAAGGCGCTTGAGACGCGCACACCTGATGATGAGCCAAAGGAATTAGCGGCGCCTGCGACCCCATGTTGAACGGCGTCGCCAGTCGCGCGCCGAGACGCGCGCTCCTGCTGGACAGAATCGCGGTGGACCGGCATACTGGGAGATGAACGCGTCGTCGCCATTGGCCTTACGTGTTCCTGAACGTGTGACTGACAGAGGCGATACATTACACACTATACGGCTCAATCGTGGCGCTGGCTACTGGACACTTGTTCATCGGCGCTGGGCAAGATCGTTCAGGGATTTGTAAGGTCGAGGGTACCGCTTGCAAGGCGCGCGTCAGGCAGAGGCGTTATACTAAGAGGGAATGGCTTTGCCCACTCTCCCCGTCTAACCCCCTCTGGCCGCCGCGGGCCATCCTCGTCACTATCAGCAACAGGATGTCCTTTCCATGCGAGATGTCTCTACCCTCACGCCTGAGACAACGCCCAGCGCGAACTGGCGCGCGGTCGCCTCGGCATATATCAGCCTGATGAAGCCGCACGTGACGGTGCTGCTGCTCGGCGTCACTCTCGCCGCGATGGTGGTCGCGTCACCAGGTGGCCTGCCCTCGCTCGGCCTGATCGTCGCGACGCTCGTCGGCGGCGCGCTGGCGGCGGGCAGCGCCAATGCGATCAACTGCTATTGCGACCGCGACATCGACCAGGTGATGACACGCACGCAGTCCCGCGCGCTCCCGGCGCACCGCGTCTCGGAGACGAGCGCGCTGGTCTTCGGTGTCGCCCTCGGCGTGGCCTCGTTCATCATTTTGACGTTCGGCGCCAATCTGCTGAGCGCGCTGCTGGCAACCTCGGCGATTCTCTTCTATGTCTTCGTCTACACGCGCTGGCTCAAGCGCTCGACCACACAAAACATCGTCATCGGCGGGGCGGCGGGCGCCGTGCCCGTGCTGGTCGGTTGGGCGGCGGTCACCAACTCGCTGAGCCTGACGCCAGTGTGGATGTTCCTCATCATCTATTTCTGGACGCCGCCCCATTTCTGGGCGCTCTCGCTCGTCATCAAGAAAGACTACGAGCGCGCGGGCGTGCCGATGCTGCCGGTGGTAGCGGGCGAAGCAGAGACGGTGAAGCAGATCGTTCTCTACACGCTGCTGCTGCTCGCCTCGACGCTCGCGCTCTTTTCTGTAGGCGAGATGGGTCTCCTCTACCTCATCGCGGCGGTGGCGCTGGGGCTGGGACTGCTCTACCTCACCATCCGCCTCTACCGCGAGCGCACGCTCAAGCAGGCGCGCACGGTCTTCTGGTTCTCCAACTACTACCTCGTGCTGATCTTCGCCGCGATGGTGAT
>DATAOM010000398.1:0-6357 GCA_036265775.1 Ktedonobacterales bacterium
TTGGCGTTCCAAAAATAGGCGACCGCTGTTTGCTCCTGCGTGCGCACGGCGCTGTTGACCGCCCCATACACCTTGGTCTCGTTGAGGTCGGTCGCATACTGGGCGCTATCGAGCGCCGGTGGGGGAGAGGTGCGGAACTGCGCTGAACTGGTGAGTGTCCACGGCTGCATGAAGGCGAGCCAGGGCGTCTGCGCCGACTGCAGCGAGGGTGGTGGCGCGAACACCCACAGGCCTGGCGCCGCTGGCCCCTGGCCATAGGGAGTGCCGATGATCGCGTTGCGGCCGTCATGGGCGCGCAGGATCTCAATGTCTCCCGCCGCCGCCTGTCCGACGGCGATCCCTTGCGCTGTGCTCTCATCTGCTGGGAGCGCCGCAATCGCTGCGGCGTACTTTGTCGCCAAGACGCCTTCGGGGTCGCCCAGGTAGAAGATCAACGTGTTGTAGGAGGCTGCGATTACCGCTGCCTGGAGCGACGCATGCTGAGGATTCGCCTTGAAGCGGTGGTAGGGCGCATAGCGGTGGTCGAGATGCGTTACCGCGTCGTAGACCGCCGCTTGGACGTAGGACATGTAGAGCAAGCCCTCGGGCTGGAACAAGGCGCGCGCCGGCGCGCCGGGCGGCACGCCGTCCAGTGTTCTGGCGGCGCGGACAGCGTCGACGGCGGTGCTGTTCCAGTCGAGCGCGACCTGCGCCGACACGGGCGCCTGGGATGCCTGGGCGACCTTGACTGCGCCCGCGCGTGTCGTCGCCGCGGCGAACGCCGCCGCCACGAGGGCGACGGCCACGAATGCGAGGGAGGCGACCCTCGCGCGAGTCCAGGTGATCTTCGGCATAGTCATCTTCGGATCCTTTCCTTGCGAGTGATGCGGGGTCGTGTGTAGCGCTTCCCACCGACCGCCGCTGGCATATGCCGTATGATGGTCTACAAATGCGCGTGTGGCCATGCGGAATCGGCGGAATGACCCACGGAATTCACGCGCGATGTCTCGTTGCCTTGGCGCGATTGCGGCTGATTGAAGTGATAGAATGACACCGCACTGTTGGCAGCCTCGAGCGGCAGTGACCGTCTCAGGTTCTGGAGCCCGCTGGAACCTTCTGGATTTATCTGGAACCATCTGGAATCTCGAGGAGGCGCCCAGCATGTCAGCGCCGGTACAGGGAACCTTTGGCCACCTCGTGCGCCGCTTTCGACTCGCCGCTGGATACTCACAAGAGCGCCTGGCGGAGGCAGCTGGGCTGGGCGTGCACACCATTGCCGATCTCGAACGTGGCGTCACTCGCTCCCCACATCCGCACACCGTTCTGGCCCTCGCCGACGCCCTGCGCCTCCATGACGCTCCTCGCGCCGCCTTCGAGTCCGCCGGCCGAGCCACCTCCCTCTATGAGGGGGCGCCGACCGCCCTCGACGAGACGCCACACGCGCCGCGCTTTGTAGGACGGGCGCGCGAGCGCGCTCTGTCTGAACGCTTTGTCTCCGGAGAAGGGCCGCCGCTGCTACTGTTTTCCGGTGAGCCAGGGATCGGCAAATCACGGCTGCTCAGCGAGTCAATAGCGTACGCTCGAGACGCCGGCTACCGCGTCCTCCGTGGTGGCTGCGTACGGAGCAGCGGGCAGGAGCCGTATGAGCCGTTCGTCACCCTGCTCGCTCGTGCGCTTGCTGCGACTGCACCCGCTCGGCAACGTCTCGACCTCACCGGATGCGCCTGGTTAGCGCGCCTGCTGCCGGAGTTGAGGGAGACCGTGGTCAGCCCTGCCCAGGTGTGGGCCCTGCCACCGGACCGGGAGCGGCGCTTGGTGTTTGGCGCAGTTGCGCGCTACCTCTCCAATATCGCAGGTCCTGCTGGCGTCCTGCTGGCGCTGGATGACCTGCAGTGGGCTGGCGCCGACGCCGTCGATCTGCTGGTGAGCCTCTTACGCGACTCTGGCGCCACGGTTGAGAGCGCGCCGAGGCAACGGGTGCGCATCATCGGCGCCAATCGTAGCACGGAAGTGAGCGCGGCGCACTCCCTTGGGCTCCACCTCCCCGACCTGACGCGCGATGGGCTCGCGCAACACGCGCACCTCGGCCCTCTGGCGCTTGACGAGGCACGCCTGTTGCTCCTCGAGCTGCTTGAGGATCTTCCAGAGGAAGAGCACGCGCGCGATCGCAAAACCATCCCGACGCACGACGCGCTACTAGAGGAGGTGGTGGGCCGCGCGGAGGGAGTGCCCTACTTTCTGGTCAGCTGCGCGCAGCAGCTGCATGCAGTCCCGCACACAGTCCCGCATGCAGTCCCGCATACAGTCCCAGACGGCGCGAAGCGACGGCCGACGCTTCCGTGGGACGTCGCGCAGAGCATCCTGGCGCGGGCGAGCGCCCTCGGCGCGCCGACGCTAGAGGTCTTGCGCGCTGCGGCCGTCATCGGGCGCAGCGCGCCGCACGCGCTCCTCGCCGCAGTCATGGCGCAGGCAGGGCAGTCCGAGCGAGACCTCATTGCCGCGCTCGAACGCGCCGACCATGGTCGGCTGCTGATCGCCAGGGCGGAGGAATCCTCCTCGTCGTCGGTGAGGTCGCGCAGGAGGTCGCCCCACGCCATTCGGTACCAATTCGCGCACGATCTGGCGCGCGAGGCCATCCTAGCGGACCTGGTCCCTGCGAAGCGGCTGATGTTGCATCGCGCCGTCGCTGAGGCGATCGAGCGCCTGCCCGAAGGCGAGCGTGTGCGCTGGGTGGTCCAGCTGGCCGACCACTACATCCACGCTGACGAACCGGCGCGTGCGCTGCCCTACACCGTCCGTGCCGCTCACCAGGCCATGGCGGTCTTTGCGCACGCCGAGGCTGAGCGTATCTTTCACGCGGCGAGCCAACTGGCGCGTGACGTTGGGGACCGGCAGCGAGAGAGAGTGGCGCATGAAGGTCGTGCGCGCGCGTGCTACCTCCTGAAGCGTTTTGACGACGCGCTCGACTCGCTCGCGCACGGCATCGCCCTGTGTCGCGCGCTCGGCGACACCGAGGGAGAGGCGCGCATGGTCTGGCTGCTGGGATGGGCGCACGTTCGGCGTGGCACGTCAGTGCAGGGGCTCACGCAGCACGTGGGCCTGATAATCTGGCTGCTGGGATGAGGGCGCCCAAGCACCTGCTTCATTGCGAGGGCCTCTCCGTGGTCGCCGAGATTGCACTCGACTGCAGGGACGTGGAGCGCGCCTGCGAGATGCTCGGCGCCCCCAAAGCGTACGCCTTCGACCTCGCCCTCTCCCTGAGCTACCCGGACCCGCGGCCGCGCCAGCGTGCCAGAGCCGTAGATCCTTCGACGAGGTCGTCTGCTTCGAGCACGGGGCGAGTGGCTGATCTGGGCGCGCTCCCTGATCCCTTTGCGCTCATCGCCAGCAGCCACCCTCGGATCGTGCGCCGACGGTCACCAGCGTCCTGCATTTCTCTACGTCATGGCGCTCAAGGCTGTGCGTTGTTCCAGCGCGTCATTGAGAATCTCAAGCGTCAATCCACCACGCACCGTGATGCGACCGACCACCTCGCGTGTCGCCGCGCGTTCCCATGCCTTTCGCCCTGATCCCACGCTCCATTTGACCGCCGCAGGACAGTCCAACGTATCTGGGTCGTGCGCCTCCAAGACTGCCTGCGCGCCAGCAGGGAGCGCGCTGATGATCGCTGGCAGCGAGGAGACGTGCGGCGCAAACCGTACCTGGAACGGCCAACGCCAGCCGGGCAGCTCCTGCGTCAGGATCCAGTACAGTGTGGGAGCGCGTGGCGGAGTAGACATGGGGCGTGGACTCCTTCGTCTCAAGCGTCTCAAGCACATGGCAGGGCGGAAGAACCGCGAACGGCAGTGTGCGCGCATAGTCGCCATGGGTCGCCCTCTATGGGCGCCAGGAGACAACACCCGACTCGCAACGCGCCGCGCACGCCCTCTGACTACTGCATCTCTCTGCGCCGCTGTCGCGACATACTCCGCGACGTGACCACGTGACCTCGCGACTACGCGACCAGGCGACCGCGGGCTGACATGACGTCAGTGCGGACGGCGCAGCGGTAGAGGCGATCTGTGCTCCAGGCGCCTGAACCGTCATCGGCTCTGGCGCCTCCGGCGCCCCAAGCGTCCTCGCATCAGCAAGCGCATAGCAGCAACGGTCGCGCCTGATCTGCCTCAGCGTGGCGGCGAGGAGCGCGCCGTTCCCTGTTGGGGCTGGGTCCGTAGGCAGTGGCGCGATCGAGAGTGGGCTCAATACGTGTCGTGTACTGCCGAGCCATGCCAACAGCCGGAGCAGAAGCCGGCTGTACCGTGGCGCCATTACCCTCGCCGGAATGGGATGACTCCGTGCCCTGCAGCAGGCGCGAGGCGTCTGTAAATTGCCTGGTCGAGCGCGCGTCTGTGGACCCAACCCAACGCAAGCCGCCCTCAGCGAGGGGTCTTCGAGGCGCCGCGCCGACGAGACGCGACGCAAGAATCGAGGCAGGACCGGCTCATTCCTTCGCGCGCCCCTGCACGTCCTTGCACGTCCTTGGGCGCCCCTGCGCGCGAAGGAATTCTCTCGCGCCGTTCAGGAGGTCTCATGCTCCGTGGCGTTTATCGCCCCACCCCGCGGCTCGCGCCGTTTGTGGGGTCGATTTGGGTCTACCGCAGTGACCAGCCGGAACAGGTATGTCTTCTGCCTAGCGGCACGGCACAGCTGGTCATTGATCTGAGTGGCGACGGGCTCCCTCGTCCTGGTCCTCATCCTGGTTCCGCTGGTGATTCTGGACCGCTTTCCGCCACCCCCTCGCGCGACGCCTACGCGGCGCTCTTGTATGGTGTGGACTCCGCCCCGTTGTCCCTCGACAACGATCGTCCCGTCTACGAGTTTGGCGTGGACTTCCTCCCT
This sequence comes from Ktedonobacterales bacterium, assembly GCA_036265775.1. Lineage (GTDB taxonomy): Bacteria > Chloroflexota > Ktedonobacteria > Ktedonobacterales > JADMIN01 > DASWAC01. The sequence goes on from DATAOM010000398.1 coordinate 4,858, forward strand.
GGTGGCCTCTACCCTTTCTTCGCACCGCCCGCAAGCGAGCTCCACGATCTGCAACTCTCGCTGGATGCGGTGTGGAGCACGCAGGTCGTCCGGGAACTGCGCGAACGGGTGGCCGAGGCCGACACGCTCGAGGAACAAGCTGGTATCCTCGAGGAGGTGTTGGTGCGACAGCTGGTCCGCCCCTTGGCTCACCATCCGGCGGTGACCGCTGCCCTGCGCGCCCTCTCTGTGCCGCGCATGCCCAGCGCGCCTGAGGCGCCCATGGCGCGTATCGCGTGGGTCGCAGAGGAAGCAGGGCTCAGCCGAGGACACTTCACACGCCTCTTCCAGCAGGAAGTGGGGCTGACCCCCAAGCACTACGCCCGTGTCCGCCGCTTCCTGCGGGTCGTGCAGCGCCTCGGCTCCGTCGGCTCCGTCGGCTCGGAGCGACGCATCCACTGGGCACGCCTCGCCCTGGAGTGTGGTTACTACGATCAGGCGCACCTCATCAACGAGTTCCGCGCATTTTCCGGAGTCTGTCCGAGCGCCTACCTGCGCGCCCGCCGTGTGGCTCCTCCTTCCACACGTGAGTAGGCAGACTGACCTCCCCTCTTCTCCGTCATGCCAAGCGGGCGCATATAGCTTTTTTCCAAGACAGGCGTCGTTGGCGTCCGTATGCTACATCCATCGCATGCCCGCGCATGCCGTCATACGCGCCCTGCGGTTGATGGCGGGCGGAGTGGGTGATTGCCCCCCCAGATGGGACTGTAGGGGCTGCGCCACCAAGGGGGCGCGACGAAGCGCAGATGGAGGAGGAAGTCATGGCTCGGTTTTCACGGTTCGCACGGGTCATCTCGACGCTCGCAGCAAGGTCCGTCAGCGGATCCACCACCACGAGTGCGCAGCGTTCGGTGCGACTCCAGGACTGCCGCCAGAGCCACGTGGGTGAGGCAACCACGAGGTCTGACGGGTCACGTCAAAGGCATTCGCATGGATCTCGTAGGAGGTTGAGCATGGTGGCGCGTTTTCCTTCCTCCGTTTCTGTCGTGTATCAACGAGGACCAAAGAGAGGTGATCACCGGCGCGGATGGGGGAAGATCTGGCTGGCGTCACTCTTTCTGCTTGTGGGATTATGCCTCGACTCTGGCGTGGGCGCGCGTCCTGCCTATGCTGCAAGTGTCACCCCGTGTTCAAGTACCAGCCCCACCTTTTGTTGGGAAGGAGGCCCGGTCGAGCATGACCCTCATGTGTACCTGATATTCTGGGGTCCCAAATGGACCAGTGATTTCGATCATCAACAAGTGGTTGTTGCGCTCGAGGCTGTGTTTGGTGATCTCGCCGGACGGCAGTACACCAACATCTTGACCCAGTATGGGGACAATCCCACTAACCCTGCCAGCAGCTTTCACAACAACGCCGATCCGGGAGCTCCTTTTCCGGCCTTTGATGACACCAGCACACCAAATTCCAATCTCAACCCGGTTGATGTGCTCAACGAAGCCCTCAATATGCAGACCAAGG
>DATAOM010000399.1:0-5316 GCA_036265775.1 Ktedonobacterales bacterium
CAGCGCTGCTTCGGCCCCGTTGCAAAGGCATGTGCCGAGCCGCTCCAGATTCCCACCAACGTGGAGATCCTATCGGCGCACGCAGTGCCATGCAGTGCGCGGAGCGCCACTAGAAAGAAGCGCGCTCCTCAGGTGGGCAGAGGCGACTGGCCAGACGGCGCCTTGGCAGCGGGGCTCAACTGCCGAGGAAGTACTCCTGGTTGCTCACCAGTCCGTAGATGATGAGCAGGCAGATGCCGATGACTAGCGCCGCCGCCCAGGGAACATACCAGAGGTAGAAGAACCAACGGATCGCGGCAAACACGGCCACGATGAGTCCGACCAGCCGCCCAACCGCCTGCCCCTGCAGCAGCGCATAACCGGAGTAGAGCAGCACAATCGCATAGAGCACATCCAGGGCGCCCCAGAAGATGCTGTAGGTCGCGTCGGCGAGCGGCGGCAGGGTGCCAAAGGCGTAGCGGAAGAACTCGGTGATGGCGAGCACCAGCTCGAAACCGCCGAGCATGATCAGCATGATCGCCGCGAAGGTGACTAGGGCAGGTCGCGGCCCCATTGGGCGCGCAGGACTCGTCTGGCTCACAAAACGCCTCGTTTCGTGTCGTCCATCGCTGGACGTACTCCGGGACAACTCCGGCGGCAACCCTGCGCCGTTGCACAGGACGCTTGTTCCGCCTAAACTTGGTATGCCACATGCGCGCCCTGATGTCAACTGCACAAGAAATATTCGGCTCTCGCTGCCTCTCAAGGCGACGTTTTCGCCCGCTACGTTTCCCTACATCGGCTGCGCCGATTTTACCTCTGCGAACGCCTCGATCTCGTCGGCGGCGCGCATGAACCTCCCGGCGGCCCGGAGCGTCTCGCCGATGCGTCGCGCGTTCTCGCGATAGGCTGCCGTGCTCAGAATCGTATCTAGCGCGGCGCGCAGTTGTCTGGCGGTCACGTGTCCATAGGGAGGACGAGCGCCCAGCAACACACCCGCGCCGGTCTCCGCCACCCGCTTCCCGTTCAGGGCCTGCTCCAGTTGATGCGGAATGACAATCTCCGGGACACTGTAGTACAGCCCCTCGTGGACGCTGTTCAAGCCCCCGTGTGTGATGAACGCCTGCACGCGCTGCAATATCGCCAGTTGTGGCGCGTACTGCCGCACGACGAAATTCGCCGGGATGGGTCCGAGACCGGCCAGGTTAGTCTGCCGCCCTGCCGCGAGGATGAAGCGCGCGGGATAGCCGCCGAACGCCTCGAACGCCGTCCGATAAAACTGTGGGTTCACGTTGCTAATCGTGCCAAGAGAGATATAGACCAGTGGGCCATCGCCTAGCTCGTCGAAATCGACGTCGAGCGCGTCATCGCCAGCGCGCATGGCGGGATCGATACTCGGCCCTACGAAGCGAAAGCGCTCGTCCACGAAGCGGTTGGGCGGGTGAAACTCGCGCGAGGTGAACACCAGATTGAGGTCGCCGTATTCGGTGATACCTCCTACGACATCCTTCCCATAGCGCCGCGCCATGCGCCGCTTCCAGCGCATCAGCGCCGACGCATGCGGCAGCGCGGTCCAGACATAGCGCGCCAGCTCGCCCACGCCAATGCTCCGCTGCGAGCCATCCAGCACGAAATGGGTAATCGAGCAGATGTGCGGGATGCGCCGTACGCGCGCCGCGAGATAGCCCCACATCGCCACTGAGTCATAGAGGATCAGGTCTGGCTCCTCGCGCGCCATCTCGTCCAGCAGAAACGGTGTCAGGCGCTCGCTCATCCCAGCGAGGAGGCGCGACGCCGTGATGATCTCGCCGAGCGCCTCGGTTGTGGCGCGCTCGTCAGGGATTAGCTCGGGATACACGCGGAAGTCCACCCCAGTTGGCGCGACCTTCTCGCAGAACCACGCCGCGTTGTAGTACAGCGCCTCATGCCCGCGCGCGACCAACTCGCGCATCACTGGCAGCGTGGGATTGGTGTGCCCATGCGCCGGAATCCCGATATAGGCGATCTTCATAGCATCATCCTTCGCTCGACAGCATATTTTAGCAAGATAGTATCATAATTTTACATGTGTGAAAACAGTGCGCCGCGAGACGACTTGGTAGCGCCGGGGATAGGACATCAGCCTCGGCGAGACCTTCAACGACGCGCCCGCGCTTGGTGGCGCCACCAATCCGGCCAGCGTTGCCCAATGGAGGCGATGATGGGAGACGCCTTATCATTCTTGATCGCCGCTGCCTGGTTCGTGATCGCGCTGTGACACTGCGCTCACTGTATGTGAGCAGGTCGCGATCTGTCTTCAGTATGGTTGGGGTAACGAGCAGGAAGAAGCGTTTCGCGCTCGTTCGTAGCTAGCTCCCCCATCGTAAAAGGAAGACATGATACTATGAGCGGTTCCATAGACCAGCACACGCCGCTCGCGCAGGCGAGCGAGGAATCATCTGTCAGTGAGCAGACGCCCAGCGCTCCACCACCGTCCCCAGTTCCTCCAGCCCCCCCTGCGAGCCAGTCTGGTCCATTCAAAGGCCTGGACAGCACATGGGTCTTCGGCATCGTCGGCCTCGCGCTGATCGGCGCGCTGGTCATCGGGCTGTTCACTGGCGCGCTCGGCGGACGCGGCGCCTCCGGCTCATCCAACTCCGCATCCGCCAGTTCCGGCCCCAAGACCGGCATCGACACACCGCACACGCCCTATAATGCGAGCGCGCCGACCGCTCAGGATGGCGATACCGTCAACATCACCCTCGATGTGAACGAGGGCCGCATCGGCATCGCTCCCAACGTCACCTATGACGCGTGGATGTATGGCGGCTCTGTTCCCGGACCGGTGTTGCGCGTCAAGCAGGGCCAGACGGTCAACTTCACGCTGGTCAACAAGGGCAAGATCGCCCACTCGCTCGACTTCCACGCTGCGCAAACCCCGCCGAACGTGAACTACGTCAATGTGCTGCCCGGTAAGAGCTTGAACTACACCTGGAAGGCCAACTTTCCCGGCGTCTTCATGTATCACTGCGGTACGCCCACCGTCGCGCACCACATGGCCAACGGCATGTACGGCGCCATCATCGTCGATCCTGCTGGCGGGTGGAGTCCCGCGCGTGAGTACGTGATCGTGCAGAGCGAGTTCTATATGAAGTCCAATGGCGACGGCACGTTCGGGCTGGATGTCAACGGCATCATGAACGGGAACCCGCCGGATCTGGTCGTCTTCAACGGCTACGCCAACCAGTACAAAGACGCCCCACTTACCGCGAAGCCCAATGAGAAAGTGCGCTTCTTCGTGTTGAACGCTGGCCCCAGCGACTTCTCCGCCTTCCACGTCATCGGCGCCATCATGAGCGACGTCTACGCCGACGGCAATCCCGCCAACAAGACCGTGGGCCAGCAGACCGTCACCGTCCCCCCAGGCGGCGGCGCGGCGCTGGAGTTCTCGGTCCCCGAGGCTGGCTCTTACCCCTTCGTCACCCACTCCTTCTCCGACGCGATGAAAGGCGCCATCGGCGTCCTCAAAGTCGAGTAACCTCACATCTCCCACATGGGACGTGACCACGATGTAAAAGAACTGGATGGAGGGTCGCCTCCCCATCCAGTTTCTCCGTCTCACATTTGCTGGATTCACCAGGTAGCCACATGATCTCCCTTCCACACACCGCCCCGGCGCCCGACGCCACACAGACGCCCTTTAGCCGCGTCGCCCCAGCGCTGCGCAGCGCCTTGATCGTTGGCGTCGCTGGCGGATTCACACTCGCGACCGTCTTGACCCTGACCGCCGCGCTTCATGCACCTCAGGGACTCTGGTGGCGCGCGCTCGTCCAGACGCACGGCTTTCTGCAGCTCTATGGCTGGGCGGGACTCTTCGCACTCGGCGTCGGCGCCTATGTGCTGCCCAGGCTCCGTGGCGCTCCGCTCGCCCTCTCCGGCGCGCTGGGATGGGTCCTCGGCCTCCATCTGGCCAGCCTTGTCCTCCGCTTCGCCTGCCAACCCCTAGCGGCGCTCACGCCATCGGGCCTCCCACGCGCCGGGTTGGTGGTAAGCGGCGTCCTAGAGGTTGGGGCGGTGGGCCTCATCTACGCCTGTGTCCTGCTGACACTGCGCCACGGGCCGCCACTCGCCGCACGTCCCGCCTTCGTCAAACTCTTGCCGCTGCTTGGTGTCGCGCTGCTCTCGTTCGGCGGCGCCGCCGTGGTGAATCTGATCAACATGGCGCGCCTCGCGCAGTCATCGTCTGGCATCGTCGCCGAGCCTGGCGACACCCTGAACGTCACGCTGGGGCTGTTCGGCTTCCTCGTTCCCATCGCTCTGGCGATGTCGGCGCAAATGCTGCCCACCTACGCCGGACTCATGTCGTTTCCTCAAAAGCTGCTCTGGACTCTGACCGGACTCTACGCCAGCGGCCTGCTGTTCTACCTCCTCGGCATGGTCGCTGGACCCTTCGGGCAGGCGTGGGGCGCTCTAGCGACTGGGCTTGGCTGGGTCGCGCTCGGAGTCGCGTTGCTGATCTTCTTCAGCTATTGTGTCGCGCTGATGCGACGGCGTGGGCAGATGCCTGGGCGCCTGGCGCGGCGCTCACCCACCCCTAACCAGATGCGGCGCACGTACCGCCTTCATGTCCTCACGCAGGAGCAGAAGTTCGGCCCATTCGTCGCGCTCATCGCCAGCGCCTACCTCTGGGGCGCGCTCGCGGCGTTGCTGCTCCTGGTTGATGGCGCCGCTTTGCTGGTGTCAGGAGTAATCGTGGTTCCCCTGGACGCCATCCGCCACAGTCTGGCGCTCGGCTTCATCACGCTGCTCATTTGTGGAATCGCGCCGCGCATGCTGACCGGGTTCTCTGGCGCCAGCATTCGGTCCGCCAGGCTGGTGACGGCCATCCTCTGGCTCGGCAACGCCGCCGTGATTCTTCGCCTGAGCGCCTACTGGCTCCCGCCACTGGCAGGCGATGGCGCGGCGTTCCAGGCGGCGCTGTTCGGCGCCTCCGGCCCGCTGGGTCTCGCGCTCATCACCTGCCTGGCGATCAATCTCTGGCCAGCCACACGAGGCATGCGACAGCCCTAATCATGCCCACACGTGTCCTGGCGTAGAGGCTCTTTTCCGCTCATCGCTTCCAAATGGGAAACATCTCGCCGATCCGCTATGCGGAATCATGCCGGGCCAAAAGCCGCCGGCTCAATGCTACTCAATACCACTCAATGCCAGCGGCGCCAGTTGACCGCCCCAGGCTCAGAACCAGCCGTGACTTCTCCCTTCTCTCCAGCAAACGTGGCCAGCACTTCCCCCTTCTCGCGCTCGGGGACCTTGAATTCATCCAGCGTGGCGCTCAACTCGGCGGCCACCGCATCGAAG
>DATAOM010000400.1:0-4809 GCA_036265775.1 Ktedonobacterales bacterium
GCGTAATCGGGTGCACAGCATCTTGCAGGAGAAGCTGAGCCACTGCCAGCGCGGTTCAAAGCGCTGGCGGCGCCTCACACAACGCAAAGCCCAGGTGAGCGGCACGCTCTAACGCCAGCAGCGCGATTTGCTGCATCAGGCGGCGCGTACGGTGGTGGCCTTCTGCCATGCGGAAGAGGTGAGTTGCATCGCGGTGGGGGACGTGCGCGACATCCAGACGGGGGTGAGCCTGGGCAAGCAGACGAATCAGAAGATCAGCCAGTGGCCGCATGGGCAGTTCGCCCGCTATCTGCGCGAGAAGGCAGCATGGCAGGGGATCACGGTCGACTGGATCGACGAGGCGTATTCCACCAGAACCTGTAGTCATTGTGGACACGTCCAGCCCTCCTCGCCGCGCGGGCGCCGGTTTCGGTGCGCGGGTTGTGGCGCGCGGGCGCATCGGGACGTGAACGGAGCAAACAACATCTGCTCCAGGGCTATCTACGGCCGCTATGCCAAGGTGCAGGCGGACACCGTCAAGTATCTCCGTCCCATCGGAGTAGCGCCCATGACACGGGCCGCAAGTAGCTGATGCAAGTCAGTACCTCCGACCTTTAGCCGGGGGAGTGTCAGTCTACCACATAGGCCGATTCATCAAGTGAGGCGTAGCATGACGATTCCGATCAACGATGGCCCGCGTACACGCATTCGCCGCCATCCTGAGCGCGCAGTTCCCGAGCAAGCTAAGGAGTTCCTCCGCGCTGGGCGTATCGCGCATGTCGCATATGCGGTAAACGGGCAGCCGCATATTGTGCCGCTTCTGTATTTCTATGACGATGGCGCGCTCTATCTCCATGGTGTCCCTGCCAGCGCGACGATCCAAGCGTTGCGCACAGGCGCGCCGGTCTGCGCCAGCGTGACGATTCTCGATGGGCTGGTGGCCTCGCGCGACGCCAAATCGCACTCGGCGAACTATCGCAGCGTCGTCGTCTTTGGTCGCAGCGAGGTTGTTGTGGACCTGGAAGAGAAACGCCGGGTCTTCGAGCGCATGACCAAGCGATTCTTCCCGGAGCGCGAGGCTGGACGCGACTACGCGCATGCCAGCATCAAAGATCTGCGTGGCGTCGAGATGCTCGCCGTGCGCATCGAGGAGATGAGCGCCAAGGCGCGCACCGGCCCGGCGCTGGGCGCGCGCGACGTCGAGGACGAGTACGGCGGCTTCTCCACCTTTGTGCTGGCGGCGCCGGGAACGCAGGCCTAAGCCGCTGGCATGAAGGCCTGAATCAGCGATCCAACCCCCTATCTCAAGATATCTGTGACAGGGCCGCGCTGTCTTGAATCACCTGCGCCTATCGCTTTCGTCCTGCTACACTCAGATAGACCCCTCGTGCAAAGGTGATCTGTCAGGGAGGACATATGCGGATCGGGCTGATAAGCGATATTCATGGCAATTTGTTCGCTTTGGGGGCGGTGCTCGCCGAGCTGGATAGAGAGAACCTCGACGACCTCATCTGCCTCGGCGATGTCGCTGCGCTCGGACCAGAACCAGGCGCCGTCCTCGCGCGCCTGCAGGCTCTCGGCTGCCCAGTTGTGATGGGAAACATGGATGAGTGGCTGCTCTCGCCCCCTGACCTGGACACGGCAGACGAACTTGACCAGGCCCTCATCCGCTGGCATACAGCGCAACTTTCCGACGCCGAGCGCGCATACATCCGTGCGTTCCCACCCACAATCGAGCGATCTCTGGGCGCGGAGCGGACGCTTCTCTGTTTCCACGGCTCGCCGCGCTCGTACAATGACGTGATCGTCCCCACGACTCCCGATGACGCATTGAATGAGATGTTTGGGGAAACACACGCCGCTATTCTTGTGGGTGGACATACGCACCTTCAGATGATGCGCCATTACGGCGACGCTCATCTCATCAATGTGGGGAGCGTTGGTCTGCCGGGAGTGGGGGCGGCGGCGCAACGCAATCGCCATGTGCGCTGGGCTGAATACGCTGTGATAGATGTCGAAAGAGAGCGTCTGGACATCTCACTGCGCCGGACGCCTTTGGATATCGATCAGATGTTGGCGCGGGCGCGTTCCAGCGGTATGCCAGCGCCAGTTATCGAGTGGTGGGTGACGCTCTGGGAGCAAGCATGAACGAGCGCAACGGCATCCTGACAGAAGATATGCGGCGGCTGATCGAGGAGCAGCGGCTCTGCTACGTGGCGACGGCGGACGCCGACGGCGCGCCGAACCTCTCGGCGAAGGGGACGCTGGTCGTCTGGGACGCCAACATGCTCGCCTTCGCGGACATTCGCTCGCCGCGCACAGTCGCGAACCTGCGCGTCAACCCGCGCATCGAGGTCAATGTCGTGGATCCGATTGCGCGCAAGGGCTATCGTTTCAAGGGCACAGCAGAGGACCATACCGATGGGCCAGTCTTTGACCGTGGGATGCGCCTTTATACAGAACGCGGCGTCACTAGTCCTATTCGTTCCATCGTCGTCATCCACGTGACGCGCGCCCTACCGATGATCTCTCCGGCCTATGACACTGGCCGCAGCGAGGCGGATGTGCGTGCGCAGTGGGAGCGGTACTATGCTTCCATCAGGGCTGGCGCCGGTGATGAGTCGGACGCGGCTAGCGACTAACACGCTCGTCTGACCTCAGGTTGTCTGACCTCACGCTGTCTCACGCGCGGCGAAACGCGCCCGCTCGATCACGACACGCTCTGGCGCGTCGCTGAAGATCCCGTCCACGCCAAGCGCCAGCAGCCTGCGGATCGTCGGCCGGCGATTGGCTGTCCAGACGTTGACGCGCAATCTGGCTGCGTGCGCGCGTTCCACCAGCTCGGGCAGAATGAGCCTGATGTTGGGGTGGATCGCCTCGGCGTCGAGGTCGAGCGCACGGGAGACCATATCCTCTTTGCGCCACTGTGAGCCAGTGAAGAGCGCGCCGACTCGCAGCCAGGGTAGACGCGACTTCAGCCATGCGACGGCGTCCAATTCAAATGAGGAGAGGAGCAGCCGCGCGCGCATCGGCTGATTCAGTTCTACCAGCGCGCTCTCGATAATCGCCGCGGTCGCCAGCGCGTCCCCGCGCGAATCTGCCTTGAGCTCTAGATTCATCGCGCCGCCACGCGCCTCTACCAGTGCAAGCGTCTCGGCCAGCGTCGGGATGCGTTGTGGCGTATTCCAGCGCACGCCCGCATTGAGCTCACGCAGCTTCTCAAAGGGCGTCTCGCGGACGTAGCCGTGTCCATTGGTCGTGCGGTCTACCGTGTCGTCGTGGATGACGACGAGCTGGCCGTCGCTGGAGCGCTGCACGTCGAATTCAATCGCGTCCGCGCCCAGGTCGAAGGCGAGCGAGAAGGCGAGCAAGGTATTTTCAGGCGCATGGCCGCGCGCGCCACGATGCGCAAAGATGGTGAAAGACTCACACATGGTGGGTCCCTTTAACACGAAGCAGTAGGGGATTCTGTGGGGCAATCGTAGCATATCTGTTCGCGCGCCACGGAGCGCGCCAGCGCGTTCGCCAATGCTTTGTCGTGGAGTGGCCGGCAGTGATACGCTGTAGCGGGAACATCGTCCGCATCCAGCGCGGCGTTGCGCTGGAGGAGATAACTGAACCGCGCGTCACAACGTGGTGAGAGGAGAGATGAGTATGCGCAGCAAGGTAACGGTCGTGGGAGCTGGCAATGTTGGCGCGACCCTGGGGCAGCGGGTGGCTGAGCGCGACTACGCCGATGTCGTGCTGGTGGATATCGTGCCGGACATGCCACAGGGCAAGGCGCTGGACATCCTCGAGGCGGGTCCTGTGCTCGGCTACGACTCGCTGGTGCTCGGCGCGAACGGCTATGAGGAGACAGCAGGCTCCGATATCGTCGTCATCACCTCTGGCATCGCGCGCAAGCCTGGCATGACGCGCGACGACCTCGTGCGCACGAATCAGGGTATCGTCACCTCTGTCGCCGAGGAAGTACGGAAGCACTCGCCCGACGCCATCATTATCTGCGTGACGAACCCGCTCGACGCCATGGCGCAACTCGTGATGAAGGTGACGGGATTTCCGCGTGAGCGTGTAATTGGCATGGCCGGCGTGCTCGACACTGCGCGCTTCCGCACGTTCATCGCGCAGGAGCTCAACGTCTCGGTGCGCGACGTGCAGGCGTTCGTGCTTGGGGGGCACGGCGACACGATGGTGCCACTGGCGCGCCTTTCGACGGTGGCGGGCGTTCCACTGCCGGAACTGCTTCCCGCTGACCGGGTGGAGGCAATCGTGCAGCGGGCGGTAGATGGCGGCGCCGAGATCGTTAAACTGCTGAAGCAGGGCAGCGCGTACTACGCGCCTTCGGCATCGGTGCTGCAGATGATTGACTCGATCCTGCTGGATAAGAAGATGATTATGCCCTGCTCGGTGCATCTGGAAGGCGAGTACGGCATCAACGGCGTCTTCGTCGGCGTGCCAGTCAAATTGGGCGCGAAGGGTGTCGAACAGGTCATCCAGCTCGAACTCAGCGCAGAAGAGAAGGCAGCGCTCAACAAGTCTGCCGACGCTGTGCGAGAGATCCTGACGGTGATGGGCATCTGATTCGCCTACTACGCGCGCTCCAGATTGGGCGATGTCACGACCATCCTCAAGGCTTTCAAATTCGCTGGATTTGGCCTTGCTGGAGTTAGCCACAGGCCGGCATAGAGACAACAAAAGGCGGGAGGACGAGTTTCCCCATCCTCCCGCTGGCTTGTTCTCCTGGCAGGCCGAGCAAGGTGTTCAGCTTGCCAGAAAGATGTTTCGCTTTACAGGGTCGTGCTACTCGGTGCGGATGTTGTAGATGCGCGT
>DATAOM010000401.1:0-8927 GCA_036265775.1 Ktedonobacterales bacterium
CGGGTCGCAACGGAGCCGAGACGGCGCGTATCGAGAATGCCCGCCAGCAGCGCGCGCAACGACTGCCCGGCGCGCTCGGCGCGCTGGACGTAGCGCTCCACCTTCTCTGACGAGCGCTGCGTCTCAGGGCTTTTCAACAGATCGACATACCCCAACAGCGCCATAATCGGCGTGCGCAGCTCATGATTGACATTGCGAATGAACTGGTCTTTCAACTCGTCCAGGCGCCGCGCGCGCTCCACCTGCGTGCGCACATCGGCCAACTCCATCAGCAGGCGCTGGTACGACCGCCACTGCGCCAGTAAGAGCAGCGCGATGCCCCAGTAGACCAGGAACATAACTGGAAGAATGGTCCCGCCTGTCAGCGCGAGATAGTCATGGAGCGCCTGTTGCGCAGGCGTCGAGATCGGGAACGATCCGAACACGATGTACGTCGTCGTCAGCGAGGCCAGGAGCGCCGCCATGAAGACCATCCACGGGCGACCGGCCAGGCTCACGATGACAATCGAGCCAACCAGGAAGGCCACATTGAATGGGCTTGCCGCGCCTGTCGCGGTTGCGGCGGAGATGATGAGATTGGGGAAGACCACGGCGCCGATGGCGAAGAGCGCCGCCGCCCATTCCACCCATCCCCGTCGCGCGAACGCCACGACCGCGACGTAGAGCAACGCGTTCAGTCCGGTTCCGACGAGTTGGACGGTTTCCGAGACGCCAAAAGTTCCGGCGATGACGATCAGAACCACCAGTAGTACGAAGAGCGCGCCAATCAGACTCCCGAATGTCGCCCCCATGAGAACCAGCAATCGCTGGCGGCGCTGGCGATCGTAGCCGCGCACGATCTCGGTCTCGGCCTCGGTTGCGGTGGCGTCGAAGCCTATCGTTGGTTCGATGATTTCTGCGATTTCTGTCATGAGTCCTCTTCCTCGACCAGCGAGCGCAGGCGACGCCCCCGTTCCGCCACGCTGAGCGCGATGACGTCTCGAATCGCCGGAATCAATTCGGATGGCAGCACCGGCTTGGTCAGATAGCGATCCGCCCCGGAGAGCAATCCCGGCAGTAGCCCCTGCTCCTCCGGCATCGCCGTCAGGATGATGAGCGGCATATCGCGTGTCGTAGGGTCGCCGCGCAGTGTGCGCACGAGTTGCAGTCCGTCGATGTCGGGCATACGGATGTCGATGATGGCGCAATCGGGATGCGCCTCCACCACGGCGGTCAGCCCTTCGGCGCCGTTGCGCGCCAGCAGGATGGTGAAATGATCAGAGAGGCCTTCCCGCAACAGTTCGAGAAGGTCAGGATTGTCGTCCACCACGAGGATCGTGCGATGGGGCTCAGCCATGCGGTTCTCCTCCTCAAATATTCCATATGTATTCTACATGGGCCTTAGAGGGCCACATGCGGCGTGTACTCACCCGGCGCCGACTACGCTAGGACTCCGAGGAACGATAAATGCGGCTGCGCGTCAGCCCGGCGACAAGATTACGTCCCACGATCATGCCGCATCGCCGCCTCATGGTCAAGTGGCGGCGCTGATCACAGACATTTCCGCCAGCCTGACAAATTGAAGGCCACGAGGCGACGCTACACCCATCACTGCGACAGGTGATCGTTCTACGCGGACAACTGAAAGCGCGCTCAGTTTACTTCGCCGTTAGCCGGTACGCGATGCCAGCGTGCAGATCGAGCACGTAGACCTCGCCAGCGTCATCCTCCCCGAACGCGGAAATCGAGACGTCGGTATCCAGCAACTGCCGCACCTGGGCTGGCTTCCCTGGCGCATTACCGTCTGTATTAAGCCCCCATATGCGCCCACTGCACCAGTCCCCATAGACATAAATGCCTTGCAACGCGGGCGACAGCTTCCCGCGATACACATAGCCACCAGCGATGGCGCAGACATCGCCACCATGGCGATACGAGGTGATCGGCCCGGAATACGCCGCTGGCTGCGTGCAGTTCGATACCATGCACTGCGGCCCCTCAAACTGGCTCCAGCCATAGTTCTCACCGCCCTTGCTGGCGGCGGGCTGGAAGTCCACTTCTTCATTGGTCAGCTCACCCACGTCACCAATGTAGAGATTATCTTTCAGATCATCGAAGCTGAAGCGCCAGGGGTTGCGCACACCATAGGCCCAGATCTCCGGCGCGACGCCTTGCTGCGACACAAATGGATTGGTTGGAGGAATAGCGTAGGCTTTCCCTGGGCTGGTGTGTTCCACGTCGATGCGTAGTATCTTGCCCAGGATCGTATTCAGCTTCTGCCCGTTCGCGCCGTAGCCCAGGCCACCGTCGCCCACGCCGATATAGAGATAGCCATCAGGCCCGAAGAGCAACATCCCCGACTTGTGTTCCGGTCGCACGGGACGTGGCTGCTGGATCAGTAGGATGGTTTGGCCACTGTTCGGATCAGCCCGCAGAGGATTATTGGGGTCCACGCGATAGCGAGCGATACGGGTATCACCGTCGACAGTGGAATACGCGATGTAGAAGAAGCCGTTCGTCTTGTACTGAGGATCGAAGGCCAGTCCCATCAGACCAAGCTCCGCGTCCCATCGTGTCTCGACATTCAGGAACGGTTCGCTGTGGAGCTTGCCATCCGCCTCCGCCACGCGGATCTCTCCTGACTGCTGCGTGATGTAGAGGCGTCCCGTGCCATCGGGCGCGGTGGTCAGGAAGTCCGGCCGCATCAACCCACGCACTACAGGCGCGAGGCTAAGTTTGACGGTCGCGAGGTTTCCAGTCGGCGGGATCGTGGCGGTCGCGGTAGGCGCGAGGGTGGCGGTCGGCGTCGGTGTGCCAACTCCTCCAGCGGTAGACTTGTCGCACGCCGTAAGCAGGAGAGCCAAACACGCGAGCGTCATAATGAAAGGCCGTGTCAACCGCAATCCGCCCATTTATAAGAACCCCTTCTCGCGACAGCGGCCTATGGCGCCTGCCGCGCTGCGCCACAGGAGAACGCCCTGCTTGTATATGTGACGGACACACAGGCGTTTTGTACCGCTCAGGTGATTGTGTCGCCCAACGTCGCTGTTTCAACCGGCGCCTATGCGAGGATACAGCGTTTTCATGAGAGCATCATGAGAAACAGGCGGTTCTGAGGGTATACCAGAGAAGATATGGAAGATTTGGTCGAGCGCGCTGTGATTCAGTCTTGCGCTTGCCCGCCTGCCTCACACCTCTCAAGTGTCTGCCCAAGCCAGGCCTGTGCGCGACGGATGTGGTCGCGGACAATACTGGCGCCAAACGCCCAGGAGGTGATCCCGTGCGGCGCGCCAGGCACAACGTCCATGGTCACGTCTACCGCAGCCTCACGCAGCCGATCAGCATAGTGCCGATTCTCGCCATAGAAAAGGTCGATGTCGCCGACGCCAATCCAGGCTGGCGGTAGCCCGCGCAGGTCTTCACGCCGCGCGGGAACTGCGTAGGCTGGAACAGTGGCGGCTCCCGGCTCCTCGCCCAGATAGGAACGCCACCCAAAGCGGTTCAGCCGGTTGTTCCAGACGAAGTGGTTCGCAGCATCGAGAACATCGAGCGCCGCCGTGCGATCGTCGAGCATTGGACAGAAGAGCCACTGAGCGACGGGAGAGGCCCCGCCGGCGCCGTGGAGTCGCTGGGCAAGGCTGGCCGCCAGCCCTCCACCGGCGCTTTCTCCACCAACCGCGACACAAGAGGGATCTACCCCAAAGTGAGGCGCCTCGCGCTGCAGCCACCGCCACCCCGCCAGGCAGTCATCCAACGCCGCTGGGAAGGGATACCTGGGCGCCTTACGGTACTCCACGGAGACGACGACGATGCCAAGCTCCCGCGCAGTCAGGCCGCACAGGTGATCGTCCTGGACGGCGCGCCCGATAATCAGCCCGCCTCCGTGAATCCAGAACAACGCCGCTGGGGAGCGCCGGACAGCCGGATGGTAGACGCGCACGAGTGGCGCGGCGTCGCGTGGCCGCTCGATAGACACTCCATCCAGCTTGGTGATGGGCATGACCGCGAGCAGCGTTTGTATCACGCGGCGACCCCAGGAGCGCTCCATCGGGATGGGGATGCGCGTGATCCGGAGCATCGGGTCGCGCAGCTCCGGCGCGACACGTGATAATTCCATGCGTATCTCCTGATTACCTGGCGTAGGACACCCGACCACGTCGCCCCCCACATGGCGCGCAAGGAGACGTCTCCAGTATAGTCTCTTGCGGCAGGCTGGTTGTGATTGTCTCCCTGCCCGTAGCTCGTCGCGAGTCCAGAAAGGAAACGCCTTCATGAAGGTCGCGTATGTGTTCAGCACCAGCGGGCACACCGCCAGCTACAAGCTGGGCAAGATGATTCTGCCGCAGCTCGAAGAGGGTCGCCACGGCGTCGAGGTCGTCGGCATGATGTTCTTCGACGACAACACCTATGTCCTGCGCAAAGGCGACCCCATCGGTGAGCGCCTGAGCAAGATCGCCCGCGAGAGTGGCATGCTGCTGATGCTCTGCGACCAGTGCGCGCTGGAGCGTGGCCTGGCGGAGGGCGAGCTGGGGAGTTGCCAGCCGGTCAACACCGTCGAGGGCGTGCGCGTCGGCTGCTTCCCCGACCTCTACGCCGCGCTCGCCGCCGCCCTGCCCGACCACATCATCACGCTCTAGCCTGCGCGAGATCTTCGCTGGTAGCTGGTAAAGAGCCTGTTTGAAAACTTGTATCAGGCGGGTAGCGGCGTCAGCTAGGCTGAGGGATGGGCACGTCGCACCCGCTCTCTGCCACCAACCTCACGGACGCCGAATGGGCGCTGCTCGAGCCGCTCCTCCTAGTGGAGTCCCCAGCGCCCCCTTCGGCCTGTTGAGACGGGATACTCTGGCAAGCAGCCAGGTCCACCGATTCTAGTAGTCATCAAGACCGAGAAGCTAGTTCGAGTTCGCCTTCCAGGTCTCTCTCCTTCCTCGCGGCAACCGTCCAAGCCTCCTTCATGTAAGCGCCAGATGACGGGTATACTATCGACTTATGAACACCCTGTTGGCGCGGCTTGAAAAACTTCCCCTGCTTGACCGTATCTTCGATGTAAGTATTACTCTCAAAGGTCTTGACGGGGTCTTAGAGGTCATAGGCGGCGTGCTGTTGTTGTTTCTCACTCCAAGTAGGCTGAACGCCATCGTGGAGTTCCTGACGCAACACGAGCTGTCTCAAGACCCCAAGGACTTTATCGCGACCCATCTTCTCTTCTACGCCCAGCGCTATACCGCGACTACAGCGCTGTTTCTGGCCTTCTACCTGTTCAGCCACGGCATCATCAAGATCATCATCGTAGTGGCCCTGCTCCAGCAGCGACTCTGGGCCTACCCCTTGGCGATTGTGGTGTTGGGCCTCTTTATCGTCTACCAGATCTACCGGCTGGCGCTCCAAGTGTCCTTTGGTCTTCTCGCACTCACACTATTCGATATCTTCATTGTTGGGCTGACCGTTCTCGAGTACCGCAAGCACAGAGCAAGGGTAGCCACCGCCAGTTAACACCTGAAAGGGCGCTCGCTTGGCAAAGCCAGCAGCGTCGCCTGTACAAGGACGATGAGCGCCTCTGTGTTACCAGCGAAACACTCCTCTATGTCGCGACGATCCGCCTCATGGTACGCCGCCTTACGCGCCTCTAAAGGCGTTTTTGCGGCAGTCTCTGATACATGGCCGCTGCGCCGTCTTGTTACTGCGGACAGCGCTCGCCGTCTCACATGGAGAGAGTCGTAACCGCGCCGGCTCGCATGGTATTGAACAGATGAACAGTCGCATCGGCGTCGCTAGAACGGAGCCCGCGTGTCCTATCCACAAGGCCCAGGCCAGCCCGGCGAGAATCCCTACCCGCAGTATCCCGGCGGACCGCCCCAACCCGGCGCGCCACAATATCCCCAGCCGCAGTATCCGCCCACACCCGCCTACCCACCGCAGTACGCCCAGCCACAGGCCCAGCCGCCATACCCTGGGCAGTACAGCCCACCTGCCGTTCCCGTCAAAGAGAACAACGCCTACGCCTCGCAATCCCTTCTCTGGGGCGGGATCTCGCTGGCGATCTCTATTGTCGGATTCTTCTTCGGCTTTTACGTCATCGGTGTCCTTGGACTATATGCCATCTACCTCTCGATACGCGGGCTAATCAGAGCGTTTGGCCTCCGCACGCACGCAGGCTTGATCTCCTCCGTCTTCGGCTTGTTCTTGAGCGTGCTCTCACTCCTCGTGACGCTGCTGACGGCCGGAGCGTTCGACTCGTTCCTGATCCCGCTGCTCGGCGGCTAACGTCAAGTCAACAGGCGAGACCCTCTGGCCCTATCTCGATCTACGCGAGTTGGGGCCATTGCCGTCTCTCACCGCCTGAATGGCAACGGAAGCGCGCGCTGTGCGTAGATTATCCTGTCACGCATGAAGCGCTACGCTAGAGACGAAGACTCCCCAAGGACGACGCGGAGGCACGATGCGGAGAGGAAGATTTCCCTTTATGAGCGCACGCAGAGAGAGCGCGCAAGTTCCCGGCCCCATCCAGTTGACCGTCGCCGAAGGCATCGGCATCCCGCGCGGCGTCGCCTATATCAGCCCCGCCGCGCTTGCCGCGCTCGGTTGCGCCCCCGATGACGTCGTCGAGATCGTCGGCCCGCGCACGACCGTCGCCCGCGCGCATCCCTGGCCGCACGAGCGCGAGGGCGTGGATGGCCTCTCCTCCGGCGCGACTCCCGACGACTCCACGATCCAGATGGATGGCCTCGTGCGCCAAAACTCCGGCGCCGCGCTCGGCGACCTCGTCACCTTACATGCCGCCCAGGCGCAGCCAGCCGTGAGCGTCGCGCTCGTTCCCGTCGGCGGCGCGAGCGCGCTCAACGAAGCGGAACTGCGCCATGTAGCGCGCTCGATGCGTGGCCTCGTCGTCCTTGCTGGCGACCTCGTGCGCATCCCCGGCCTCGGCCTCGCCACGCGCGAGTTCCAGGTCTTCGCCACCAACCCCGCCAGCGCCGTCACCCTCGAACCCGGCACGAGCCTGCGCATCCAGGCCCCCGGCGCCGGAGCCGCGCCACGCAGCAGCCAGATCTCCTACGAAGACATCGGCGGGCTGGGACGCGAGTTGCAGCACGTGCGTGAACTGATCGAGTTGCCTCTCAAGCACCCCGAACTCTTCGACCGGCTCGGCATCGAGGCCCCCAAAGGCGTCCTGCTCTACGGCCCACCCGGCACCGGCAAGACCATGATCGCCCGCGCCGTCGCCAGCGAGAGCAGCGCGCACTTCTACAGCGTCAGCGGCCCGGAGATCATCGATAAGTTCTATGGCGAGAGCGAGGCACACCTGCGTCGCGTCTTCACCGACGCCCAGCGCACCGCCCCCAGCGTCATCTTCCTCGACGAGATCGACGCCATCGCCCCCAAGCGCTCAGAGGTCTGGGGCGAGGTCGAAAAGCGCGTCGTCGGCCAGCTTCTCACGCTGATGGACGGCCTGCGCGCGCGTGGCCAGGTGGTTGTCGTCGGCGCGACTAATAGGCCCGACGCGCTCGATCCCGCCTTGCGCCGTCCCGGTCGCTTCGACCGTGAGATCAGCCTGCACGCGCCCGACGCGCAGGGCCGCATCGAGATCCTGCGCATCCACAGCCGCGACATGCCCCTTGCGCACGATGTGGATGTGGACGAGCTATCGCGTATCACGCCGGGCTTTGTCGGCGCCGATCTGGCCGCGCTCTGCCGCGAGTCGGCGATGTCGTCGCTGCGCCGCACCTTCCCCACCGCCGTCCTCACCAGCGGCAGCATCCCCATCGAGCAACTGCTCGCGCTGACCGTGACGATGGACGATTTCCGCGACGCCCTGATGAGCATCGAGCCGTCCGCCGCGCGCGAGGTCTCCGTCGAGGTCGGCCGCACGACCTGGGATGATGTTGGCGGCCTCGTAGATGTGAAGCGCACGCTCGTCGAGACCATCGAGTGGCCGCTGCGCTACCCTGAACTCTACGAGGCGATGGACCTCGACCCCATTCGCGGCGTGCTGCTCAGCGGCCCACCAGGAACGGGCAAGACGCTGCTGGCGCGCGCGCTCGCCACCGCCTGCCAGGCCAACTTCGTCGCCGTCAAAGGCCCGGAGCTACTCTCCAAGTGGGTCGGCGAGTCCGAGCGCGGCGTGCGTGAGACGTTTACGCGCGCCAAGCAGGTCGCGCCCTGTGTCCTCTTCCTCGATGAACTGGACGCCCTCGCCCCGGAGCGTGGCCAGTCCTTCGATGGCGTCGCCGACCGCGTGATCGGCCAGCTTCTTACCGAGCTTGACGGCATCGAGGGGCGGCGCGGCGTCGTGGTGGTCGGCGCGACGAACCGCCCGGAACTGGTGGACCCCGCCGTGCTGCGCTCCGGTCGCTTCGACCTCGTGCTGGAGCTACCTCTGCCCGACCGCGAGGCCCGGCGCATGATCTTCGCTATCCACACACGGAAGCGCACGCTGGCTCCCAACGCCTCGCCCGATGCGCTGGCCAAGCGCTCAGAGGGGCTGAGTGGCGCCGACATCGAGGCCGTCTGCCGCCGCGCCGCCAATCTGGCGGTCAGCGAGTGGATGCGCGCGCGTGGCGCAGGCAATCCCGACGCGACGCCAGCCGCGCTCAAGCCGAAGCAGGCCCAGCCGCCCGCCATCGAGATGCGCCACTTCGACGCCGCCTTCGACTCGCTCAACCGCTAGCGGTGGATGAAGGCAACGCCGAACGGCGCGCTATCGTGTGGATTGGCCTCCTCCGCCGCTCACGAAGAGACCACTCCGGCGCAGCAAGCTACTCCGGCGCGATCAAGCCGCGCTTGGTGGCGAACAGTATGAGGTCGGCCTGCGTCTTGAGGTCGAGCTTGCGCATGAGGTTGGTGCGATGCGTCTCGGCGGTGCGTGGGCTGATCGTCAACTTCTCAGCGATCTCAGTGTATGTCAGCTCTTGCGCTAAGAGTTGCAGCACCTCACGCTCGCGGTTCGTCAG